>DASQLJ010000376.1:0-23672 GCA_035630095.1 Longimicrobium sp. | reverse complement strand
TGCTCCCCGCGGTGCTCAACTTCATGCACGGCTTCATCGACCTCAGCGCGATCCTGGTGATGGGGATCTACCTGGCGTCGCGCCCGGAGATGTACCGCGAGGGGATCATCGCGCTGGCGCCGCCGGTGCACCGCGAGCTGGTGCGCGACATCCTGGGCGACCTCAAGCGCAGCCTGCGCGCCTGGATCGGCGGGCAGATGATCGCCATGGTCACGCTGGGCTTCCTCACCTGGATCGGGCTGGAGCTGCTGAACGTGCCGTTCTCGCTGGCGTTCGGCGTGTTCACCGGCGCGGCGGTGCTGGTGCCGTTCTTCGGCTCGCTCCTCTCCACCATCCTCCCGGCGCTGATGGTGGTGGGGAGCGGCGGGCTGGGGCAGGCGCTGCTGGTGGTGCTGCTGGGGATGGTGATCCACGTGATCGAGGGGAACGTGATCCACCCGATCGTGATGGAGCGGCGGGTGCACCTCCCGCCGGTGCTCTCGATCACCAGCGTGCTGGTGATGGGCGAGCTGCTGGGCTTCATCGGCCTGCTGGTGGCCGTGCCCGTGCTCGCCACCACCATCGTGATCGTGCGCCGCATCTACGTGCACCGCCTGCTGGAGGGGAAGGGCTTCCGCCGCTTCGTGCGCGACGCCCCCACCGAGATCCGCCTCCCCGAGGGCGTGCTGCGGGTGGACCCGGCCATGGTGAGCATCCCCGCCATCCTGGAAGAGGCCCGCGCCGCGCCGCGCTGACGCCCGCTTTCCTTTCGCCATCTCCCCTCGCCCGAGCGTTTTCGGGGGAGGGGAGAACCGTACGCACGACGGCCCGCTGACCACGACGGATGAGACCGATGCACGACGACGAGGGCGCGCTTTCCGGATATCGCTACCTGGTGCTGGCCGAGGGGATGTTCGGCCCGCAGACCAGCAAGACCGCCAACAGCGCCGTGCGCTACCTCCCCGACCGCATCGTCGCCGTCGTCGATTCGCGCGGGGCGGGGCGCACGGTGGACGACGTGCTCGGCTTCGGCGGCGCGATCCCGGTGCTGGGGACGGTGGAGGAGGGGCTGGACCGCGGCGCCACCGCGCTCCTGGTGGGGATCGCGCCGCAGGGCGGGCAGCTCCCCGAGAGCTGGCGCCCGATGCTGAACGCCGCGATCGACGCCGGGCTGCACGTGGTGAGCGGCCTGCACTTCCACCTGTCGGACGACGCGGCGCTGCAGGAACGCGCGACGACGCGCGGCGTGCGCATCCACGACCTGCGCAAGCCGCCGGAAGACCTGCCGGTGAGCACGGGGAAGGCGCGGCTGGTGGACGCGCTGGTGGTGCACACCGTGGGCACCGACTGCAACATCGGGAAGATGACGGCGGCGCTGCAGGTGCGCGATTCGCTCGTCTCGCGCGGCGCGCGAGTGGGCTTCGCCGCCACCGGGCAGACCGGGATCCTGATCGAGGGGTGGGGGATCTCGGTGGACGCGGTGGTGGCCGACTTCGTGGGCGGGGCGGCGGAGCGGCTGGTGCTGCGCGCGGCGCAGGGGAACGACGTGGTGCTGGTGGAGGGGCAGGGCTCGCTGGTGCACCCCGGGTACTCGGGCGTGACGCTGGGGCTGCTGCACGGGTCGATGCCCGACGCGATGGTGTTGTGCCACCAGCCGTCGCGCGCCTGCCCGTGGAGCCACGCCCGCCACTACGAGTGGATGCGCCTCCCCACCGTGCCCGAGATGATCGCGATCTGCGAGGGCGCGATCGCGCCGCTGCGGCCGGCGCCGGTGATCGGGATCGCGCTGAACACCTGGGATTGGACGGATGCCCAGGCGCGCGACGAGGCGCGGCGGCTGGAGGACCTGACCGGCCTCCCTGCGGTGGACCCCGTGCGCCACGACCCCGCGCCCCTCACCGATGCCATCCTCGCCGCCGCCGAGCGCAAGCAGGCGTCGCGCGTTGCCGCCGGCGTCGCGTGAGCCCGTCCGTTACGATTTTCGGGGATGAGCGATAGGAGTCGGTGTCATCCTGAGGCCGACCACGCTGCGGCCGCGTCCGCGTCGAAGTGTGCAGGCCGAAGGATCTATAACACGTCGACGCAACACCTTGGCGGTAGCGCTCCGGCGGTCATGGATCCTTCGGGCTGCGGCCATTGGTGTGGACGCGGCGCCGGCTGGTCGCCCTCAGGATGACATCTTCAAGATCGGTGTGTGATGTACAGCCCATCTCCCGATGCTGTATGATGCATGGTCACCGTCGTCGATGGTGACGCCACAAACGCGACCGCCGCCTCCCGTGTGGAAGGCGGCGGTCGTTCTTGCCGGCTGTCCTTGTCTCTAGAAGGACGTCACCACTGCACCGTGCCCTGCTTGGACGTGTCGACGCTCTCGGTCTCGCCGCTGCCGAAGAAGAACTCCTCGGTCTGCGTCGCGAGCATCTTGCGGGCCTCGGGCTCGCGCAGGTTCAGGCCGTAGTGGTTGATCAGCGCCGTCTGCCGCTGGAGCCACACGCCCCAGCACTCCTGGCACACCTGCTCGTGCAGCTTCTTGCCCAGCTCGTTGTTGAAAGGCGCGAAGGCGAGCCCGGCCCGGGTCTGCCCACAGCGCACGCACGTGACGTCGGCCATCGTTCTTCCCTCGGTTTCTACAAGGCGGTTGCGCGCACCCGGCGCACGCGCGGAATATACCGGGACGCGCAAGACACGTCCAACCGCGCCCGACGGATGCTCGCCACGAACTCTCGATCCGATTCCTCGCGCGGCGGTTGCCGTTCTTCTTCCGGATGATACACACATGCCCGTTTCGATCCCCGTCCGCCTGAGCGAGGACGGACGTACCGCCACCTGGAACCCCGCGCAGACCCGCGCCGCGCACGTCATCCTCCACGTCCGCGGCGACGCGAGCGGCGACGTGGAGGAGCGCCGGTCGATGAACAGCGGCCGCGCCAAGGTGCGCGAGGGCGAGCGGATCGAAGCCGTGCTGGCGGGCGAGGAGTGATGATCATCCAACCCTGCGGTGATTCGACGATGCCGGTGAATCGTTTGATTTGGATTCTGGCGGCACTCGCGGTGTGCGGCACGTGCACCATCAACCGTGGCGAGGCCCCGCGCACCGCCCCTGGTCCCGGTCTGCAGGTCGAGGTGGACGCGCCCGGGCGTGTCCTGATCCTGTCGAACGGGGGCACGGCGGCAGTCTACTACACGATCCTCGAGCGGCGTTTCGCGGCGCGGGCGAACTGGGCGGCGTGTCGCGTGCCCGGACAATGCCCGTCCGTGCCGCCGGCTGGCCGCACGCCCGTGGCGATCGACTCGATCGCGGGCTACGACTCCGACGCGCGCGACGTCATCGTCTACTGGTGGAGGCTGAAAAACGCGGCGAACGGCACGCTCCGGCCCGACAGCGTCCGCAGCCACATCGTCCCGATCGGCCTCGCACCGCGATGAGGCCGCCGCATCGCCGAAGCGGCGAGGACGACGGCGGACGGGAGACGGGTCGCTTTCCTGGGCCCGCGCATGTATCTTTGTACCTTACACTTGTGCCGTCCGGCGGACGCCGGGCCATCTCTTCCAGGCCGCTCCACGGGGTGGCCGACTTCTTACCTCGCATGCTCATGGCTACGATCAAGGTTTCGATGGACTGGCTGACCCAACGGGTCGAGAACGCGCCCACCTCGTACCACCGCAACCTCCCCGACATGGCCGCGCTGCGCATCCGCATGGCATGGCAGAAGCTGAAGCGCAGCGCCAAGGAAGAGGACGAGGTGTGGGCGTTCCAGAACCCGTCCAACACCTGGAAGCGCATGGGCAAGCAGAGCGGCTACGTGCTGCTGCGCGAGGGGAAGATCGTGGAGACGGTGGTGGTGCTGAACCAGTAATCGGGTCCGCCGCCGCCACGAAAATTTTCGCGGAACGGGTGTTGCGGCGGACAGTGTGTTACATTGGAGGGCGGCAGTTCCGAGGGACCCATTGCCTGGAGGCAGGAATGACCGGCAACAAGAAAGCATACGACGAAGCGTTCGAACGCGGCCGCAGCGGCAAGGGCGCGCGAACGCTCTGGGAAAAGCTCCTCGCCCCGATGGAGGACAACTACACGCGCCAGTCACGCGACAAGGGCTGGCGTGACGGCGAGGCGGCCCGGGGATCGACCGCCGAGCAGTCGACCCAGTCGCCCACGACGACGGCGTAGCCATCGAGCCCCGGCCTCTCCAGGCCAGGGCTCGTTTGCTTTTCCGCCGGTCGCCTCAGCCGGTTCCGCGCGCGCGGGGCCGGCGAATGGCGCATCGGCGCCCGCGGGCGCGCCGCGGCCTCACCGGCCGCGGCGCGCGCGCGTGAGCACCCGGTCGAGCGCGGCGGCGAAGGCCTGCTTGTCGCGGTCGCCGTACGGCCGCGCCCCGCCCGTCTCCACCCCCGAGCCGCGCAGGCCGTCCATGAAGTCGCGCACGGCCAGGCGCTCGCCCACGTTTTCCGCGCTGTACTCCTCGCCCCGCGGGTCGATCACCGCCACGCGCTTCTCCACCAGCGCCGCCGCCAGCGGGATGTCGGCGGTCACGGCCACGTCGCCGGGGGCGGCGTTGTCGGCGATGTAGCGGTCGGCCACGTCGGGGCCGCCCTCCACGCGCACCGCGCTGACGTAGGTGTTGCCGGGGGGCGGGGTGAGCCGCTGGTTGGCCACCAGCACCGTCTCCATCTCCAGCCGTTTGGCCGCGCGGAAGGCGATCTCCTTCACGTCGCGCGGCGCCGCGTCCGCATCGATCCAGAGCTTCACTTCTTCATCGTCAGGGGGGAAACATCGGGTCCGGTCCGGCCCGATCGATCATCCGGCAATCTGCGCCATCCGGCGCGACTCCATCGGCCGCGCTGGCGCACCGGCGATTCGCGGAATGTAGCACACCGCCTCGGCGAGCGCCTCGCGGGGCGCATGATCGTGTCGCGCCATCCATCGCCCGAGGGGCGCTCGCGGTTGGCGCGCCGATCCATGGCGCGGCGAGCGACGCGCGGACTCGACGGAGCCTTTTATTGCGGCGCCGCGCGGGCCTGCTCGACGTGCTCGGTCAACCGGTCGAGCGCGTCATGGGGGAACGGCCCGCTCCAGTGCGAGCGGAAGGCTTCCGCCCGCGCCCGGCTCGCCAGCTCCCGCAGCCCCCGCCAGAACGGAAGCACGACGTCGAGCGGCGTCCCCCACGCCTCGGCCACGACCTCGCCTTTGTGGCCGCGTCCACCGCGGTAGGTGACGACCTGGAAGACGACGGCCGAGCGGTCGGAGGAGCGGAACCGCCAGTCGTGCTCGGCCGGCTCCTCGCAGATGCGGGCGACGTACTCTCCCGGCCCCTTCAGGACGCAGGAAAGCGCCGCGATCAGCTCGCCCAGGAAGTCGTAGGGCAGGTATGACACGTCGAACGCCAGCGCGCCGCGGTCGTCCACCTCGAGCGTGGCCGGGAGCCAGCCGTGGCCGGCCTTTCCGAACTCGAGCTTCATCTCACGGCAGGGGTCGCAGGGGGTGACATCGGCAATACCGGATCGGGAGAATGGCCGGGCGTCTCTCGCAACCCTCGAAAATGTCATCCTGACAAACTCTTGAACATCCCACGGAGAGTCATACCGGGTTGCCGAGTATCATTCGAGACGAATTCAACGATCTTTGACCCCGAACTGACCTATGCAGAACGGTAGTTGAAGTGGTTCGGTGCCGGGCGGAGGTCGTCGGCCGCCGGGGCTCGTTGCGCCGCGGCGCAAAATGGCGCATCGAAACTGTCGGGCGCGGATCGCCGTAGGGGCGACAACCATCTGTTTCCCCGCCGGTTCGTCCGGATCCTTTCCGCCCCCCGCCAGCGACCCCGATGCTGCAGATCACCAATCTCTCGAAGACGTATCCGAACGGCGTCCAGGCCCTCAAGGGGGTCGACCTCACCATCGGGCGGGGGTTGTTCGGCCTGCTGGGGCCCAACGGGGCGGGGAAGTCGACGCTCATGCGCACCCTGGCGACGCTGCAGGAGCCCGACACCGGAGAGATCGTCTTCGACGGGCTGGACGTGGTGCGCGAGCCCGAGGCGCACCGGCGGCACCTGGGCTACCTCCCCCAGGACTTCGGGGTGTACCCGGGCGTCTCCGCGCTAGACCTGCTGGACCACCTGGCGGTGCTCAAGGGGCTCGCTGACCGGAAGGCCCGGCGGGAGCAGGTGGAGGCGCTGCTGCAGCAGACCAACCTCTACGGCCATCGCAAGAAGGCGGTGAGCGGCTTCTCCGGCGGGATGCGGCAGCGCTTCGGCATCGCGCAGGCGCTGCTGGGCGACCCGAAGCTGATCGTGGTGGACGAGCCGACCGCCGGGCTGGACCCGGAGGAGCGCAACCGCTTCCACAACCTGCTCAGCGAGGTGAGCGAGAGCATCGTGGTCATCCTCTCCACGCACATCGTGGAGGACGTGCGCCAACTCTGTCCGAACATGGCGATCCTGGCCGAGGGCCGGGTCATGCGCGCGGGCGCCCCGCGCACGCTGATCGCCGAGCTGGAGGGCCGCGTCTGGCGCAAGACGGTGGAGAAGAGCGCCGTCGCGCGCCACCGGGCCGACCACGCCGTGATCTCGACCCAGCTCTACGAGGGGAGGACGCTGGTGCACGTGCTGCACGACGAGCGCCCCGAGGAGGGCTTCGAGCCGGTGGAGCCGAACCTGGAGGACGTGTACTTCTCGATCCTGCGCACGCCGGCCCCGGCGCGGGAGGCGAGCCATGCTGCGTGAGCTGATCCGCTTCGAGTGGCGCTACCACACCCGCCAGATCGCCTTCGCGGTGGGCGTGGTATTCTTCCTCGGCATCGGCTGGATCCTTCCGGTCCTGCGCTACGGCCCGCCGGGCACCCACCTCAACTCGCCCTTCGTGGTGATGCAGAGCGTGGGGCTGCTGTCGCTGCTCGGCATCTTCGTGCTCACCGTCTTCTGCGCGAACGCGGTGAGCCGCGACGCCGAGCACGGGATGAAGGAGATCGTCTACGCCACCTCGGTGGGCAAGTTCCGCTACCTGGCCGCGCGCTTCGCGGGGGCCACGGGCGCCGCCGTCGCGGCCTTCGCCTTCACCGTGGTCGGCCTGTTCCTGGCGCCGATGCTCGCCGGGCTGGATCCCACCAAGCTGGGCGAGCCGAACCCGCTGGCGTACCTCTGGGCGCTGCTGGTGATGGCGCTCCCCAACCTCCTCTTCTCCGCGGCCGTGGTCTTCGCGGTGGCGGTGCTCTCGCGCAGCGTGCTGGCCAGCTACGTGGCGGGCGTGTGCCTGTACATGCTGTACATGGTGGTCGCCATGCTCATCGACTCGCCGCTGTTCTACGGCGCGCGGCCGCTGCCGCCGGGGGCGATGGCGCGGGCGGCGCTGCTGGACCCCTTCGGCATCTCGGCGTTCTTCGAGCAGACCTGGTACTGGACCCCCGCGCAGCGCAACACGGAGATGCTGGCGCTGGATGGCTGGTTCCTGCTCAACCGCCTGCTGGTCGTGGCGCTGTCCATCGCGATCCTGGCGATCACCTGGCGTCTCTTCTCCTTCCGCCTGGCCGCCGGCGCGCGCCCCGCGCCCGCCGAGGCGCAGGAGCCTTCCGTCGCGATCGCCACCTATCGCCCGATGCCGGTGGCGCCGGAGTCCGCGGCGGCGCGGTGGGCGGCGCTGCGCGCGGCGACCAGGCGGGAGTTCCGCGCGACGGCGGGGAGCAAGCCGTTCCTGGCGCTGCTGGCGCTCTGGGTGTGGGGGGCGGCCATCACCGTCTCCGACAGCACGGTGTCGTACGCGGACTACCAGACGCGCCTCTTCCCGACCACGGGCGCCATGCTGGCCTCGCTCGAGGTGCCGCTGGCGTTCATCGCCACGCTCATGCTGGGCTTCTTCGCGGCCGAGGTGGTGTGGCGCGAGCGCATCGTGCGCACCGACGAGATCGTGGACGCGACGCCCGCGTCCAGCGCGACCTTCTACCTGGCCAAGGGCGGCGCGCTGATCCTCCTCTCCTGGCTGCTGATCGCGGTGGCGCTGGTGCTGGCGGCGGGGTTCCAGCTCGCCAGCGGCTACACGCAGCTGCGGCCCGGGGCGTACCTCGCCCAGTTCTGGTTCGTGGGGGCGCCGCTCGCGCTCTTCGTGGTGATCGTCCTGCTGGTGCAGACGCTGAGCCCCAACCGCTTCCTCGGCATCTTCCTGGGGATGATCCTGGGGCTGGCGATGCTCGCGCCGGACGCGCTGGGGCTGCGGCACGGGCTGCTGCGCTTCGCCAGCCCGCCGCGCCCGCCGTTCACGGAGATGAACGGGTACCTGGCCCCGGGCGTGTTCGCCTGGTACATGGCGTACTGGGGCGGCCTGGCGGGCGTGCTCGCGCTGATCACGCTGGGCGCGTGGCGGCGCGGCCGCGCGCAGACGCTGCTGGGGAGGCTGCGCGCCCTGCCGCGCCGCTGGGGACGCCGTGGCCTGGCCGGCGCGGCCGCCTGCCTGGCGCTCTTCCTGGCGACGGGCGGCTTCATCTTCTACAACACCAACGTCCTGGTGCCGTACGTGACGCCGGAGCAGGGCCGGGAGTGGAGCGTCGCCTACGAGCGCGCCTGGCGCCGCTACGAGTCGCTGCCGGAGCCCAGGGTGGTCGCGGTGAAGGCGGCGGTGGAGCTGTACCCGTCGGAGCGGCGCTACCGCGTGGACGGCAGCTACCGGCTGGAGAATCGCACGGCGGGCCCCATCGACACGGTGCTGGTCTCGCTGCGGCGGCCGCTGCGCGCGGAGCGGATGGAGCTGGCCGGCGCGCGCCTGGTGCGGCACGATCACCAGTTCGGGATGTACCTGTTCGCGCTGGCGCGGCCGCTGGCGCCGGGGGCGGCCACGGAGCTCCGGTTCCGCGTCCCCTCGCAGCGGCGCACGGTGGAGGCGGGCGGGTTCGACTACTCCGTGGTCGCCAACGGCAGCTATCTCACGCGGGCCGCCGCGTTCCCCGGCCTGGGCTACGTGAAGGGGAACGAGCTGGACGATCCGGCGGCGCGGCGGGCGCGGGGACTGCCGGCGCCGCGCGGCCCGGCGAAGCTGGAGGAGGCGGTCGCAGGGCGCATCGGCCGCGAGGCGTGGCTGACGGTGGACGCCACCGTCTCCACCTCGGCCGAGCAGACGGCGATCGGCCCGGGGGAGCTGGTGCGCGAGTGGCGGCAGGGGGGGCGGCGCTACTTCCACTTCCGCACGCCGCGGCCCACCACGCCGCACTTCGCCTTCGTCTCGGCGCGCTACGAGGTGCGCCGGGTGAACCACCGCGGCGTGTCGGTGGAGGTGTACCACCACCCGGGGCACGGCTACAACGTGGGGCGGATGCTGGAGACGGCCACGCGCTCGCTGGACATCTTCTCCGCCCGCTTCGGCCCGTACCCGCACCGGCACCTGCGCATCGCGGAGATCCCGGGGCACTGGGGGTTCGGCGCGTACGCGCGGACGGGGCTGATCGTCTACCCGGAGGACCGCGGCTTCCTCACCGACTTCCGGCGCGGCGACGAGATCGACCTGGTGACGCGGCGGGTGGCGCACGAGGTGTCGCACCAGTGGTGGGGCCACCAGCTCGATCCCGCCGTGGTGGAGGGGGGCGCGGTGCTGGTGGAGACGCTGGCGAAGTACTCCGACATGCTGGTGCTGGAGGCCACGCAGGGCGCCCGCAGCGTGCCGCCCCTGCTGCGCCACGAGCGGGAGTACTACGTGTTGTCGCGGATGAACATGCCGTTCCCGGAGCCGTCGCTGCTGCGGGTGACGAACTGGGACTTCGTGTACTACGCGAAGGGCACCATCGTGATGGACGCGCTGCGCGACCTGATCGGCGAGGACGCCGTGGACCGCGCGCTGCGGCGCCTGCTGCGGGAGCACGGCCCGGCGAGCCGGCCCGCCACCGTGCTGGACCTGATGGCCGCCCTGCGCGCCGAGTCCGCGCCGCAACACCACGCGCTCATGGACGAGTGGATCCGCGAGGTGACCTTCTACGAGCTGCGGGTGGAATCTGCCTCCGCGCGGCAGCTGGGGGACGGGCGCTGGCGCGTCACCGCACGGATCCGCGGGGGGAAGACGATCCACCCCGGTGGGCGGATGGAAGCGGCGAAGGCGATTCCGCTGGACGAGATGCTGGACGTGGCCGTGTACGCCCGCCACCCGATCAGCACCGGCGACCAGCCGCTGCACGCCGTGAAGCAACGGCTCCGCACCGGCGTGAACGAGGTCACCTTCGAGGTGCGCGGCCGCCCGGCGTTCATCAGCGTGGACGCCTTCGAGCGCCGCATCGAGGTGGAGCGCGCCGACAACGTGCGGGAGGTGGCGGCGGCGCCGGGTTCCCGCTGATTCCGGGGGCGGAAGGCGGGCCGAGGGGCAGAAGGCGGGCCGAGGGGGCAGAAGGCGGGCCGAAGGCGGATGAATCCGCAGCTTGAACAATGGGAGGCCTCGCAAACAGCCGCGAGGCTGTGGCCGCGGCATCGGTGCGCGTGGAGGAGTTGGGAGCGCGACCGGTGGCAGGCTGCTCTGGCACTGGCGCCCTTCCAGTCGTCGCATCCAGGTTACGGCAGGGGCGGGTGGAGCGAGAGCTCGCTTTCCCCCGTGTATCGGGCCACCGTGGAAACGAGGTGGGCGTGACGAATCGCGTGATTCTCCTGATGCTGGTGCTCGTCGCCGGATGCGGCCCGGGGAGGCCGCCGGCGACGTGGCTGGTGCCCGTCACCGATCCGCCGAACCCGCGGGTGGGCGGCCGCGCTTTCTGGTTCAACCGGCGGTGGGAGGTGGGTGACTGCTCGCTGCAGGGGGGATCTCATGTCACGCTCACCTGGAGCAACGTGGGAATGGTCGGGCTCAGCCTGACCACGACCCGCCCGGGCGCCGAGTTCCACTATGGCATCACCATGCTGGCCGCGGACGGTACGACGCTGGCCCACTATCCGTTCACGAACAACGACAGGATGTACGTGGAGAAGAACATCCCCGTCGGCCGCTGGCATACCAGGGGAACGAACGTCCGCATCACGCGCGACATCTACGACCGGGTCGATCGGGTGCTGATCCACGCGAGCTGCTGAGGGCGGAAGCGCGACGGCTCGATAGGGGATGATCGAACACGAAAGGGGCGGGCGCCAACGCGGCGCCCGCCCCTTCACCGTGTTACCCCGCCGCAGCTACACCTTCTCGACGTGGCTGTTGATGGCGCGCGGCAGCTCGAACATGGTCACCTGGTCCTTGCCGAACACCGGGCGCAGCTTGGCGTCCGCGTTGATGGTGCGGCGGTTCGTGGCGTCCTGCAGGCTGTTCGTCTTGACGTAGTCCCACACGCGCTTGGTGATCTCCGCGCGCGTCATCGGTTCCGTTCCGCCGATGACGGCGCCGAGCGCCGCGTCCGGCCGCACCAGCTGCGTCAGGCCGCCGCCGGCCGCGCGCGGCGTCTTCGGCGCGCCGTCGGCCGGTTTGCGCGACGAGCTGCGGGCGCGCTTCGCCTTGCCGCGCTCGGCCTCGGCGGCCTCTTCCGCCTTGCGCCGGCTCCGGCGGACGGCCACGACCGCCGCGCCACCCACCACGGCAGCCGCCGCCGCCGCCGCGGCGATGGGCAGCGCCTTCCCTGACTTGCGCCCGGCCTTGCCGCCCTTCGCCTCCGCACCGCCGGAGGCCTTCGCCGTCCCGGACTTCGTCGTCCCACTCTTGGACGCGGACGCGGATTTCTTCCCGTTGCCCGCGGAATCGCCCTTCGCTGTCTTGCTGTCGTTGCCGGCCATGGCTCCTCGTGTGGCGAACGGTGTTGGAGTGCCCCTGCGTCCACTCTGCAAGTATTGTTCCGTCCGGGCGCCGCGACGCCTTTCTGGAGACGTCCCCGCTCTCGGTTCAGCCCCGCGACGCCCCCCCCGTGAGCGAGGCGCCGCGCTTCGCCGACGAGCGGCTGGCGCGCACGGGGCAGCCGCACCTGGCGCGCAGCCTGGCCGACACCGCGCTGCACATCACCCAGACGCTCAACGGCCAGCTCCCCGCCGAGCCGGCCATCTCCATCGACGTCCCCACCACCCTGGACCCGTCGCGCGCGCCGGAGGGGAAGGCGATCATGCGCATCCAGGTGCTGGAGATCCCCAACCGGCCGAAGGGCGACGCCGCCAGGAGCATCGACGTGGGCGACGGCAGCTGGACGGCAGACCTCAAGCAGCGCTTCGCCGACCGGCTGATCGGCATCGTGGGGCAGCACCTGCCCAACGTCCCCGGCGCGATCCTGGGGATGCACGTGATCACCCCCGGCGACATCGCGGCGTTCACCCCCAACGCCGGCCCGTGCGACCCGTACGGCGGCTCGCACGACCTGGCGCAGAGCTACCTCTTCCGCCCGCTCCCCGGCCAGCCCAGCCACCGCACCACCGTGCCGAACGTGCACATGCTGGGCGCGGCCACCTGGCCCGGCCACGGCATCAACGGCGGCTCCGGCTACATCGTCGCCCAGGAGCTGCCGGGCACGCACCCGCACGCGGAGAAGATGGCCGGCGCGGCCTGATCGCGCGCCGGATCCAGGGGAGGGCCGGCGGTCGCGTCCGCCGCCCTCGCGTCGTACCAGGCGTGCGCCGAGCTCCCGGTGCTACTGCAGCCAGATCGCCCGCAGGTACTCCGACTGCTGGTCGATCTCCGGGAACAGGGCGCCCTGGTGAATGCCGGCAGCCTTGAGCTGCCTGCGGATTGCGTCCTTGCTCGCTCCGCCGGGAACCCGGTAGCGCTTGAGGAACGCCCGCTCCGCGAAGTCGCTGAACTCGAACGGGCGGAGAATGGGCGTGTCGACGACGGCGTCGTCGAACTTCTTGCCGCCGTGGATCGTGAACATCCCCTGCTGCGTCAGCAACCGGTTGTTGGTGCGCGGAGGCACCACGGCCACGGGCCTCCTGAGGCGCTCCAGGTAATCGCGCACGTCGTCGTCCAAGTCCTTCTCGAACTCGCCGGCGCTGCGCATCATCCGCAGCTTGCGCAGGGGGTTCGGGTTGGGCTTGTCCGAGTCGTCCGCGCGGTGGATCTCGCGTGCCGTGAAGACGCGCGAGATATCTCGCTGCAGGGCTACCAGCGAGCGGATCACCACGTTGTAGGCATCGGAGATGTGGACCGTGGCGCGATGATCCGTGCGCGGAACGTCGGAAAGGGCGTTCAGCAGGGGCGTGTTCAGCACGTACAGCTCGCCGTCGTCTTCAGGGTCGCGCTCCACGGCAAAGTACAGGGCCACCAGCACGCTCTCGGTCCAGTCCAGCAGGCGGGTAGGCGTGGCGTAGTGCTGCATCAGGCACAACCACTCGAACGTGCTCACGTGGCTGAGCCTGAAGTCGGGGCTGCGCGCCTGGAAGTGGTAGATGAGGCTGGACTCGTTGTAGTGCCTGCCGCCGTACTCCCGGAAAACGCTCGGTGCAAGGGGCCACTGCCGGCTCTGTCCTCGGTACCATACCCCGAACGGCTGGGTGTAGTTGGGCTGCTGCACGTCGTCCGGCCACTCCCATTCGCGCGCCCGGACGCTCGACCAGCGCTCCGCCTCTTTCAACGCATCGGCAATGCTCTCGATGTCACCGCTGCTCTCCATCCACTCCGCCATGAATTCCTCCTCCCAGGCATGGATGCCGGCCGAATTCCGCGCGCACGGTCGATCCCCTGCACGTTAGGCCGGAACGAGTGTTCCGCAAAGCAGATCACGTGTGGGGCGCCGCCGAACGTTGCGTGCGCTGCGGATGCGGGCGATGCATCCACACATGCACGGCCATGCCGGGCGTGGCCCGCTCCGCCGGCCCGACCGGACCACCGGTCCCGCGACGCTTCAACCGCGATGACGGCGGACTGTTTCCCGGTGACGGGCGGCTCGAGCCGCGGCAACAACTACGAAAAGCATCGCAAACTGCGCGAGGCTGATCGGCGCGGAGGCGCACCCTCATCTCATACGACGAATCCCGCCCGCTGCCCGGGTTCAGGCGGCGGGCGTTTTCCTCGCCCCCGAAGCGATCCTCTCCCGCTCACGCCGGCGGCACGGGACGCTGGAGGATCGCCGTCATCGCCTCGACGAAGCGGTCGATCTCGTCGAGGGTGGTGTAGACGTTGGGAGTGACGCGGATCCCCTTCACGCCGCCCCAGCTCGTGGGCGAGGTGATGATGCGGTGCCTCGTCCACAGCTCGTTGTAGATCGCACCGGGCTCAACGCCCAGCACCTCGACCATCGCGACGGCGTAAGCCCGGCCGGGGCGCAGGCTGGTGTGCAGGCGCACGCGAGGGTGTCGCCGCAGCGCGTTCGCCCAGCGGTCGCGCAGGTACACGAGCCGCGCGGCCTTGTTGTCGATGCCGATCGCCTGCGTGAAGAGCATCGCCTCGGCCACCGCGAGCGCGTTGGCCGCCGGGTGCGTGCCGATGTCCTCGAACTTCCGGATATCGGCGCGCTTCACGCGTCGGCGGCCTGCAGCGGCCAGACCTCCGGGATCTTCTCGCGTTTGACGTACAGCATCCCCGTGCCGTGCGGCGCGTACAGCCACTTGTGCAGGCTGGCCGCGTAGAAGTCGCACTCCAGGTCGACGCGGCGGAAGGGGAAGTGCGCGAACGCGTGCGCGCCGTCCATGATCGTCGGGATGCCGCGCGCGCGGCCGAGGCGCACGACGTCGCGCACCGGGAGCACCTGGCCGGTGACGAAGGTGACGTGGCTGACGTGCAGCAGCCGGGTCCGCGGGGTGATGGCGCGCTCGTAGAGGCGGACGATCTCGGCGGGATCGTCGGGCAGGGCGGGGAGGTCCACCAGCTTCAGTACGATGCCGTCGCGGCGCTCGCGCTGGCGCCACGTCTCCAGCATGTGCGGGTAGTCGTGCGTGCTGGCCACCACCTCGTCGCCGGGGCGCAGGTCGCAGCCCATCTGCAGGATCTGCAGGCTCTCAGTGGCGTTGCGCGTGATGGCGACCTCCTCGGCGTCACAACCGAACATCCGCGCCAGGCCCGCGCGCACCGTCTCGCGCTGCGGCTCCAGCACGCGCCACATGGTTTGCACGGGCGCTTGGTTGGAGTAGTCCAGGTGCCGCTTCATGGCGTCCTGCACCAGCGCGGGCGAAGGGCTGACACCGGCGTTGTTCAGATTGATGATGGAGCGGTCGACGGTGAACGCCTGCTGCACCGGCATCCAGAAGCGCTCGTCACGCGCAATCTCCTCCGGCCCGCCGGTGAAGCGCGCCAGTTCCTCGGTGATCTCGCGCAGCTCCCGCGTGCCGCCGGCCGACGCGAGCCAGGAGGCCGGCGCCGTGCGCGCGGCGGTCGAGAGGAAGTCGCGGCGGGTGAAGGGCATCGGGATCGGGGGTATCACGAGGTCAGAAGCGGCGGGCTCCGAAGGTGGAGCCTCCACGGGCGATGTGCCCGTACGATTTGGTGTGCCCGCACGTTTGGCAATATCCTCCAGTGCCACCGGCCTTGCGCCGCGTTGCGAAAGAGGGGTGTAAAGTAAGCCTCGGCGCGCACATGCCTCTGCGCGATCACGGGGCACCTGCATCCGCCCCGGTCCGGGAGGAAAAGACGATCTCGCCCGGAGAGCCGGGGGACCGGGGAACCACACTCGTTCCCTCTGGTCCTGCGGGTGAGATGAATCCGTTGTCCGAATTCACCGTCGATGGGACAACGGGACCAGGCAGATTCCATCCTGCTGGCAGAGGTGTGCAAAACGGAGGGCCCGGCACCGAAACTCGGTGCCGGGCTCCCGATCGTCAGTCGGCCCGGTTCACGGAGCCGGCGACTGGCCTTGCCTCACCCGGAGCCGTTCGTGGATCACGGAATGGCGTGGGGCGAGACGACCTTGAAATGCATCGAGCCGCCCCGATCGCTGAATACCGGCGTCGCGATGACGGGGGTGACCGTGTACGTGACATCCACGCCGTAGAACCCGTACTTGCCGAGGCGGGCGTTGTCCGCCGCGGTGAGCCTGAATTCGAGGTACCCCGACGCGTTGGTGCCGAGGCTGCCCTCGAACGTCTTCGAGTCGGGCGTCACCGTCATGCCCGACGCGCTGTAGGCCTCCTTGTCGTACAGGAGTGTGGCGGTGATCTCGCTCAGCGTTACGCCCGGCACGAGGTTGGTGAAGCTGAAGCCGAAATCCGCATGTTCGCCAGCCTCCAGGTCCACCTCCGTCAGACCCGAGTTGTAGATGACCAGCGGCGCCGCGTTGAGGCGGTAGTAGATCGAGTTGGGGTCCAAGGTTTTTTTCAAGCCCCAGACGGTGCCGTCGCTTGCGGCGGAGATGTTCGTGAAGGTGCCGGTGCCGGTGCCGGTGGTGGTGACCTCCTTCAGGGTGCGGGTGTTGCCGTCCCACGTCCAGATCTTCCCCTTTCCGTCCACGCCCCATACCTGCGTGGCCGAGCCGACCGAGACCTGCGTCAGCAGCGCAGAGTCGACCGAGGACCAGTTGTGGCCGTCGCGGCGCATGACCACACCGCCGGTCTTTACACCCCATACCGTGCCGTCCGCCCCCACGGAGACGCTCGCGAGCTGCGGACCGTTGATAATCCTCCACCCGTCCTCGAACCGCTCCCGGATCTGTCCCTTGTCGTCCACGCCCCACACGTGTTCGGCGGAGCCGACCGAGATCTGCTTCAGCTTGCCGTCGATCGGGGTCCAGATGTCACCGTCACGGCGGAAGTTCTCGTAGCCGTTCTCCCCCACCTTGTTCACGCCCCACACCGTGCCGTCCGCCCCCACGGAGACGCTCACGAGGGGCTGCTCGGGGACAGGACGCGACCATCCCGCGTTCTGGCGCTGGAACACTGTGTGCTCGGCGTTCACGCCCCAGATGTGGCCCACCCCACCGACCGACACCTGCGTGAGCGTTCCTGGTACCGAGTGCCAGGCGGGGACCGCGGGGACCGCGGGGGCCACGGTCAGGCCTGCCACCGCCAGCGTTTCTGGCGGTGCGGCGGGAGCATTCGCGGTCGTGGTGGTGATCTCGGTTTCGATGCTGGACATTTTCACCTCGATTTAGATGAGCATCAATAAAATCGCCGTGGGCGGACAGACGCGCCCGCCGCGGCTGGTACACTCGTACATCTCCTCGGTGGATCGCCGCCCCTTTCCCCGGCGGCATTCATAATTTTGTCGCAAATGGTTCGGCACCTGGGCATAGTACGATCAACGAGGCCGCGAACACAAGTTTTGTAGTATGATGAGGAAGGGTGTGCCGCCATGCGACGTTCCCGGCAGGCGATGCGCGGCGGCCCGTGCACGTCGCGGCGGTGGTCATCGTTCCGACACGCGCGGGCCATGGATAGGGTGGCGCCGGCGGGGCGAGCGCCGGCCGCCGCGGACGGGAGACGCCGTGGGGATCGGCGGCGCTCCGCGCGGGTGCCCCGGCGGCCGCACGTTGCGCACATTGTATGGGAGCGATAGGATAACGCCACTCCAACCCAACCGCGCCGGGGGCGATCCGCCCTCCGGCGCGTCTCGTTGCACGTTCAGCCGGTCCCGTCTCTCCATGCCTCCAGATATTTCATCCAGCCGCACCCGGCGGCCGCTCTTTTCGTCCATGCGGAACTTCTCGATCCGCACGCGGCTCCTCGCCTTCGGCGCGCTGGGCGTGGCCCTGGTGCTGGTGGTGGGGGTCGCCGGGTTCGCGGGGCTGGGGAAGGTGGGCGGCGCCATCGGCGAGCTGACCGCCAACACCACGCGCCTGCGGCTCCAGGGCGACGTGGACATGATGCACGACGCCATCCGCGCCGACGTCTACGGCGCGCTGCTCTCCGCCGACCGCGTGGCCACCGCGCGCGCCGAGTTCGACGAGCACGTGCAGCTGATGCGCCGGGCGCTGGCCGGCGGGCTGGAGCACGCGCCCGGCGCCGAGGCGCGCGCCGAGGTCGAGGCGGCGGGCGGCGTGCTCGACCGCTACGTGGCCGACGGCGACGCCATCCTGCGGCTGGCCGCCACCGACCGCGCCGCCGCGATGGCGCGCGTCCCCGCCTTCCAGCAGAGCTTCGAGGCGCTGGGCGAGCAGCTCGCCGCCGTCACCGACCGGCTGGAGGGGAACGCCGCGCGCGCCCAGGCCGACGCCGCGGCGACCCGGCGGCTGGCGATCGGGGTGATGGCGCTGGCCACCGGGCTGGCGCTGGTGCTGATGCTCCTCTTCGCGGGGGTGATGACGCGCAACATCGTGGGTCCGCTGCGCGAGGCGGTGGACGTCAACCGCCGCCTCTCGGAGGGCGACCTGACGGCGCGCGCCGAGGCCCGCGGGACCGACGAGGTCGGGGCGATGATCACGTCGCTCAACGAGATGGCCGCGCGGCTGCGCACCACCATCGGGCGCATCGGCGCGCTCAGCGGCAGCCTGGCCGAGAGCAGCACCGAGATCTCGGCCGGCGCGGCCGAGACGGCCGGGCTGGTCACGCAGCTCAACGTGGCCATCGACCAGATCACCATGGGGGCGCAGGAGCAGGCGCAGGCCGCGCAGAACACCGCCATGGTGATGGACGACATGTCGCGCGCCATCGAGGCGGTGGCGGCCGACGCGCGCGCCGTGGCGGCCAGTGCCGAGGGGAGCGTGGCCACCGCGCGCGCCGGCGGCGAGACGATCCAGCGCGCCATCGGCAGCATGGACGAGATCCGCGCCGCGGTGGACGAGGCCGAGGCGCGGGCGCGCGAGCTGGACCAGCGCGCCGTGGAGATCGTGGAGATCGTGGGGCGCGTGGAGGACATCGCCGCGCAGACCAACCTGCTGGCGCTGAACGCGGCGATCGAGGCGGCGCGCGCCGGCCACGAGGGCCGCGGCTTCGCCGTGGTGGCCGACGAGGTGCGCAAGCTGGCGGAGATGACCTCGCGCTTCACCGGCGAGATCGCCGCGCGGGTGGCCGACCTGCAGGGCGGCGCCGCGCGCGTGTCGGCCGCGATGGTGAGCGGCACCCGCAGCGTGGCGGCGGGGACGGCGCTGGCGCGCGAGGCGGGCGGCGCGCTGGGCGGTATGCTCCAGTCGCTCGAGGCCACCAACGCGCAGGCGCAGGGGATCTCCGAGAGCGCCGCGCGGATGACGCACCAGCTCGGGCAGGTGAACGAGCTGGTCGAGTCGGTGGCGGGGGTGGCGCAGGAGAGCGCGGCCGCGGCCGAGGAGATGGCCGCCCAGAGCGCCGAGGTGTTCGCCGCCGTGCAGCGGATCGGCGCCGTCTCCGACGCCGAGGGTGGCGGCACGGGGTCGGTGCACAACCTGACCCGCATGGCCCAGCAGCTTCGCCTCGCCGTCGCCGGCTTCCACGCCTAGCGTCGATACGTCGCCGCCGCGCCGCGTGCGAATCGATTCACCGATCGCATCCCCGCTCGCCGAGGCGTAACCCTGCGCGTCCCGCGCGGAACCATCGTCGCACCCGAAGTAGCCGGCGCGAAGCGCCCCCCGTCCCTCCCCCAGGTTGTTTTGGGGGAGGGACAGGCGCCGTCAGGCGCCAGGGAGAGGGCCCCGTGGCGCCGCAGCCACGCTGTGGATCCTCGGAGGAAGAAGTCCCCTGTTCGGCCGTGGCCCTGCTGTCCGCAGATGCGCCGCCGCTGCCTCCCGCGTACTTTTCGGCGCACCGCATCTCTCCCCGACCTCGCGCCCGCCCATGCCGACCGCCGACGCCCTCCCGCTCGTCTCCCACGCCCGCGCCCACGCCGATTCCATCGCACTGGTCGATGCGGCGGGCGCGCACACCTATGCGGCGCTGCTCGACGCGTCGGGTCGCGTGGCGGCGGCGCTGCTGGGCGGCGCGGCGGACCTGGGGGAGGCGCGCGTCTGCTTCCTGGCGCCGCCGTCGTTCGGGTACGCGGCGGTGCAGTGGGGGATCTGGCGCGCGGGCGGGGTCGCGGTGCCGCTGGCCGTGTCGCATCCCCCGGCTGAGCTGGAGTACGCGATCGGCGACGCGGACGCCTCGATCGTCGTGGCGGCGCCGCAGTTCGCGCAAGTGCTGCGGCCGCTGGCGGATGCGCACCGCGCGCGCTTCATCGTCATCGACGAACCCCTGGCGGCATCGACCGGAGATCCATCATCCCCCAATCCCGCATCTCCCGATCTTCCGGCAGATGGGGAGAACGGAAGCGGCGCCGCATCCCACGACCTGCCGGTGGTGGACGAGGGGCGGCGGGCGATGATGCTGTACACGAGCGGCACCACGGGGCGGCCCAAGGGCGTGGTGTGGACGCACGCCAACCTCCGCGCGCAGGTGGAGACGCTGAGCGAGGCGTGGGGGTGGCGCGCGGACGACCGCACGCTGCTGGTGCTGCCGCTGCACCACGTGCACGGGATCGTCAACGTCCTCACCTGCGCGGTGTGGAACGGCGCCACCTGCGAGGTGCAGGCGCGGTTCGACGCCGACGCGGTGTGGGGTCGGTTGGAATCCGGCGAGCTGACGGTGTTCATGGCCGTGCCCACCGTCTACGGCCGCCTGATCGCCGCGTGGGAGGCGGCCGACGCAGGCCGCCGTGAGCGCATGTCCGCCGCCTGCAGGGGCTTGCGGCTGATGGTGAGCGGCTCGGCGGCGCTGCCGGTGAGCACGCTGGAGCGGTGGCGCGCCATCAGCGGCCACACGCTGCTGGAGCGCTACGGGATGACGGAGATCGGGATGGCGCTCTCGAACCCGCTGCACGGCGAGCGCCGCCCCGGCTCGGTGGGCGTGCCGCTGCCGGGGGTGGAGGTGCGGCTGGTGGACGAGGACGGCGGCGACGTGGAGCCGGGGACGCCGGGCGAGATCGAGGTGCGCGGCCCCGGCGTCTTCCTCGAATACTGGCGCCGCCCCGAGGCCACCGCCGAGGCGTTCCGCGACGGCCGCTGGTTCCGCACCGGCGACGTGGCGGTGGTGGAGGACGGCTACTACCGCATCCTGGGCCGCCGCAGCGTGGACATCATCAAGACCGGCGGCTACAAGGTGTCGGCGCTCGAGATCGAGGAGGTGCTGCGCACGCACCCGGCAATCGCCGAGTGCGCCGTGATCGCCGTGGCCGACGAGGAGTGGGGCGAGCGCGTCTGCGCCGCCGTGGAGGTGGAGGGCGGCGGCGAGCTCACGCTCGACGAGCTGCTCCCCTGGGCGCGCGAGCGGCTGGCGCCCTACAAGCTGCCGCGCGCGCTGCAGGTGGTGGACGCGCTCCCCCGCAACGCCATGGGCAAGGTGATGAAGCCCGAGGTGGCGAAACGATTTGCGAAGTAGCCCCGCATTGACGGCCACTACTATCGGTGTTATGGTCAATTTGACCATAAATGGGAGAGTCGAGATGACGAAGTCAGTATCGCTTGCTGAGGCGAAGGCCACACTTTCGGAAAAGATCAGGGAAGTGGAAGATGGGGATCCGATCATGATCACGAGACATGGCCGAGCGGTGGCCGCGCTGGTCCGTCCCGATGAGCTGGAGAATCTGATGCGCCTCCGTGCCGCTGGACCCACTGCCGGTCTCGCGAGTCTGGTGGGGGGGTGGCCTGGGTCGGACGAGCTCGTGCGGGAGATTGAGGCGACCGGTCGAATGGGTCATCGGCAGACGCCTGAACTCGACTGATCGCCGTGGCGTATCTTTTCGATACCGACGCGATCTCGGAGATACTGAAACCGGCGCCGGCGCGGCTTTATGCTGAGTGGCTTGCGACGGTACCCCGCGAGGAGCAATTCGCTAGCGCGATCAGCGTGGGCGAGCTGTACAAGGGTGCATTTCGCTCACCTGCACGCGACCGCCATCTCGCGAACATCGAACAGCAGGTGCTTCCCGTGTTAACGATACTTCCGTTCGATGTCCCCGCCGCAAAGATGTTCGGACAGATTCGAGCAGGGCTGGAACTCGCTGGATCAACGCTCGCCGACGCAGACCTATTGATCGCGGCCACGGCGCTTCGACACGATCTGGAGTTGGTGACCGGGAACCTGCGCCATTTCTCACGCATCCCAAGCCTGCGGATCTGCCGCGCGCTGGCCGACGCGCGATAGCCGATTCGCATAAATACGCCACCGGTAAAATTGGTCGCGACCCGCGCGGGTGGCCGTCTCTCGTGGTGCAGGGTGCGGCGGGCTACCGGCGGCCGGCGTCGCAGCACCCGGTATCGCAGCAGCCGTCCTTGCAGCACGCGCAGTCGCAGCAGGTCTCCGTCACGTCGCTCATGGTTCGTCCTCCGCGCATATGTGAGGTTCCGGTAGTGAGGTGAAGGTAGCGGACGTGGGCGGAGCGAACAAGCCGCGTCCGCCGGGGTAACGCCGCGCCGCCGTGAAGATGGCCCCGGGATCGGATCACATCTTGCTGAAAGGCGCCGCGAGTCATGCTGCGCGCACACCGGTCTCGATCTCTGGACGGATGCCGAATTCCGGATTCGAAGGGCTGCTGACGGGCCACACGCTCGCGGGCCGCTACCACGTGGAAGAGGTGATCGGCCGCGGCGGGTTCGCGGCCGTCTATCGCGCCACCGACCAGCGGCTGGGGCGCACGGTCGCGGTGAAGGTGATCACGCAGTCGGCGTCGAACCCCGAGATGCGCGCCGACATGCAGCGCCGCTTCGAGCGCGAGGCGCGCGCCATCGCCATGCTGCACCACCCCAACGTGGTGACGGTGTTCGACTTCGGCGCCGACCCCGACCTGGGGCTCGACTTCCTGGTGATGGAGCTGCTGCAGGGCGAGGTGCTCTCCGACCGCCTGCGCCGCGCCGAGCCGATCGCCATCCCCGAGGCGCTGCGCATCCTGCGCGACGCGGCGTCGGGGGTGGACGCGGGGCACCGCGCGGGGCTGATCCACCGCGACATCAAGCCGGGGAACATCTTCCTGTCGCACCCGGAGCACGGCGGGCCGGCGCGCGTGTCGGTGCTCGACTTCGGCATCGCGCGGTTCACCGAGGCGCAGGAGACCACGCAGCTCACGCACTCCGGCCGCGGCTTCCTGTCGCCGGCCTACGCGTCGCCCGAGCAGCTTCGCGGCGCGCGGCCCCTCACGCCCGCGTCCGACGTGTTCAGCCTGGGCGTGATCGGCTATCACCTGCTGGCGCGCGAGAAGCCGTTCCGGCACGACCGCATGCACCCCGGCCCGCAAGACAAGCCGCCCCAGCCGCTGCGCGAGCGCAACCCGGCCACCCCCGCCGCCGTCGCCGCCGTGATCGAGCAGGCGATGAACGACGACCCCGCCGCGCGCTTCGCCGACGCGGGCGCCTTCGTCCGCGCGCTGGTCGAGGCCGAGTCCGCGCCGGAAGAGCAGGGAAGCGCCGCCGCCGCGCCGCCCGCCGCCGCCTCCGACGCGACGCAGCTCCAGCCGTCCGCTCCCATCGCCGTGGTGAGCGCCGGCGCCGCGGGCGCGCAGCCGGTGGACGCGAGCGAGCCGCCGGCCGCCGCCCCGGTCGAGGACGAACGCGCGGCCGCCGACTTCACGCCGCCGCCCGTGTACGCCGCCGCCGCGCCGGCAATGGCCGCCGCCACGGCGGAGCCGCCGCTCGCACCACATCAAACCCCTTCGGTAGATGACACCCGGCGCGAGCCACCCGCCTCGCTCACCGGCCATCGCCCGGCGGCGGGACGGCCGGCGCGGAAAAGGAACCCCGCGTTGTTCGCGATCCCTGCGCTGGTGGCGATCGTGCTCGGGCTGTGGGTGACCATGGGCGGGGGCCGCGACGACGACCGCGTGGCCACCGGCGACTCTCCCACGCAGTCGACGGCGACGTCGCCGGCCGCCGCGCCAGCCTCCACCGAGCCGGGGACGGTAGATGGTGCCGCGGGTGGCGCGACGAGTGGTGCGACGACGGTGCAGCCGGGCGGCGGCCAGACCGGCACGTCGAG
>DASQLJ010000375.1:0-4780 GCA_035630095.1 Longimicrobium sp. | reverse complement strand
CATCTCGCCCGCCCGAACGTTCCACCGGCGAGGAGCGATGCCGCGCGCGCTAATTTCGGCTTAACGCGACGACATCATCCATCAGCCGAGAAAGCCGCGATCAGCGTCCAGCCCCGCCACCCCGCGGCGCCGGTTGCGTCGTTCCGCCGGTGCCGCGCAGGTCCACCAGGCGGTTGGCGATCCGCTGGGCGAAGATGTCGAGGTTCGTCAGGTTGGTGTTGCCGAGCAGCAGGATGGTCGTGTTCTCGTCGACCAGGCGGTACAGCACGGCGTTCGCGCCCATGATGCTCCCCGGCCGCTTCGCCACGCGATACTCCCGCCCGTTGCGGCGAAACGTGTACGACCACAGGCCATAGCCGTAGTCCTCCAGCCCCGGCGTCAGCAGGCGGCGGCGCATCTCGGCGTTGAGCAGCCGCTCGCCGCCGAACAGCGCGTCGGCGAAGACGAGCAGGTCGGACGTGGTGGAGTACATCCCGCCGGCGGCGTAGAAGTTCTGCATGTACACCGGCAAGTCGTTGATCAGCGTCTTCGTGTCGTCGCGGAAGAAGTAGGTGCTCGCGAGCCGGTCCAGGATGGTGTCCTGCCGCAGCATCCCCGTGTTCCGCAGCCCCAGCGGCGCCAGGATCCGCTCCGTCAGCGCCGCGTCGAACGGCTTCCCGGTCACGCGCTCGACGATCTTGCCCAGCACGATGTAGTCGGCATTGTTGTAGCCGAAGACGGCGCCGGGCGGTGTCGCCAGCGGCCCGCTGCAGCACCGGCGCAGCATCGCGTCGGTGGTGTGCGGCTTCTGGTACTGCTCGATCCCGTTCTCGATCGCCTGCTGGAAGCTGGTCACGGCCCGGTCGTAGTTCTCGATCCCGAGGTGTGGTTCAGCAGCTGGTGGATGGTCACCGGCGCCGCGGCAGGGCCGGGATAGTCGGGCAGATAAGTGTGGATCGGTGCGCCCAGCCGCACCTTCCCCTCCTGCGCCAGTTGGAGGACCAGGACCGAGGTGAACAGCTTGGTGATCGACGCGACGCGGTAGCGCGTGGCCGTGTCGGCGGGGACGCGGAACGCGCGCTCCGCCAGGCCGAAGCCGCGATGGAAGCGGACGCGCCCGCCGTCCTGCACCAGGATCGTCCCGTTGAAGTTCTGCTCGCGCGCAAACGCGTTGATCATCGAATCGAGCGGGGCCGCAGGCGCCTGCCCCCGCGCCGGCGCGGCGGTGGCCAGCAGTGCCGCGAACGTCGCGAGCGCAGGCTTCAGCATGGCTTCTGTCCAGGTGAAAGCTGTGTTCGTCACGCGACCGGCCGCTCGCCTCTGTCCAGCCGGCGCATCCCTCACGTGCCGTCAGCGTTTACGTCGCGGTTGATTGGTCGCCGGGCGCGGCGTAGAGGTGGGCGCCGAGGAAGTGGAGCGAGACGTACGGCTCGTCGCCCACGACCCAGCTGTCGTGTGGCACGGGCGGGATGTAGAAGAGCTCGCCGGCGTGCATCTCCACCACGCGCCCGTCGTCGAACGCGGCGGTCGCGGTGCCGGAGACCACCAGGCCGACATGCTCCACGTGGCACCGCGTCTGCCCGATCCCCGGGCCCACGTGCTCGGACCACCGCCACCCCGGCTCGTAGCTCGCGCGCCCGATCGTCATCCCGCCGAGGTGAACCAGCTCGAAGCGGCCCTTCACCATCTCGCGCACCTCGTCGGGTTGCTCGAAGCGCTTCAGGATCACGGCGGTGTCAGGAAGCATGGGCGTGGCGGAAGATGGGTCCAGGGTGCGAGCGGAAGACGCGGATCGCTGCACGTTACACCCGTCGTCGCACCCCTGCCAGAGAGGTTCGACCATGGCTCGCTCACCGGCGGGATGTCGCGCGGACGTCGGTACGATAAGCGACACGGGGGCGGGGATCGGCGCGAAAGTTGTTGAGATCCGAACGGAGGAGAGGTAGCGTACCATCGAAGTCCCCTGCGCGTCCACGCTCTCCCTCCAGGAAGATGCTGTCACCGCCCCCAAGCCCATCGCGGCTCCCCGGCTACGACCTGCGCGAGCCCACCGAGGAGGATGCGCGCATGGCGCTGCAGCGCGTCTTCGGCGCGGACCGCGGCGCCCAGCTGTGGGCGCAGGCCTGCCGCGAGGCCGGGCTCTTTCCCGGCCACGTGCGCACCACCACTTTGCTGGACCGCGTGGCGAAGGCACTCTCGGCGCAGGGCGGCGCGGCCGCCATGGTCGCGCGCTCGGTGGAGATCCGCCTGCGCACCTACGCGCGACTCGCCGCCACAGCCGGAAGGCAGGGATGACGACCGTGGATCCACTCTACGACGAGGCGCGGCTCCAGGAGATCGCCGACCTGGACCTGCTGTCGCCCGACGTCGACGCCATCCTGAAGGACCTCGCGGCCGAGGCGGCGGGGCGGCTGGGCCTGCCCGTGTCGCTGATCAGCGTGGTGCTCGACGAGGCGCTGCACGTGGCCGCCTTCCAGGGTCCAGACGGGCTCTGGCTGAACGAGACCCGCGGCCACCCTGTGGAGTGGTCGTTCTGCGCCACCTCGGTGCGCACGCGCGAGCCGTTCGTGGTGGAGAACGCGCCGCTCCACCCCGAGCACGGCACCAACCCGCTGGTCACGCAGGACGGCGTGCGCTGCTACGCCGGCGTGCCGCTGATCTCGCGGCTCGGCCACGTGCTCGGCAACCTGTGCGTCGTGGGCCTGGAAGAGCGCGAGTTTTCGGAAGATGACGTCGCCCTCCTCCGCACCCTCGCCGACGAAGCCGTCCGCCGCATCGAGCTCCGCCGGATCGCCGGGCCGGACTCGTAACGATCCGACGGCGCGAATGACGAAGCGCGAAAACACTCGCGGCATACCTGCCGTTATTGCCGAGCAGATGTATTGACCTTGCGGGAGCCGGCGAGGTATCGTTTTGCGATCATCTCGTCGAAGCCTTGCCCTCCAGAGCCCGAGATGCGCAAGTCCCTCACCCTGCTCCTGGCCGTCACGGTGATCGTCGCCGTGGTCGTATGGTGGGCGCTCGGAGACTTCGCGGTCTCGGTGGTCCCCGGACGGCACACGCCGATCCTCGCGCCCTACTCGCTCATGGCGATCCTGGTTTCGGCGTTGCTGCCGGCGATTGCGTTCGCGACCGTATTCAGGCATCTCGGGGGCAGGAAGATCTCCCGGTAACACCCCCGTCCAGCCGGCGACCCCCTCGTACACGCCGCGGCGGTAGACGGTCACCAGCTCGCCCGCGGCGTCGCTCACCTCCCATCAGCGGGTCGATTCTCCTTGCTCGCATTGCCGTTTCTGGCGATGTTTGGTGCGTGAAGCACTTGTTTGTCCTGGACTGAGCATCCCCGATGCACTTTCAAATCGAGATCGAGCGCGAAGAGGACGGCCGCTGGATCGCCGAAGTCCCCGACCTGCCGGGCGTGATGGTATACGGGGCCAACCGGGCCAACGCCGTGGCGAAGGTGCAGGCGCTCGCACTCCGGGTGCTCGCTGAGCGACTCGAGCACGGTGAGGAGGTACCGGAGCCGCTCAGCGTGTCGTTCCTCGCCGCGTGAGCACCTGGCCGAGCACGAAGGCGCGACGGGTTCTGGCCGCCCTGCTGCGGATTGGCTGGACGGTGAAGCGCCAGGACGGCACGTCTCACCGCACGCTTTCTCGCGAAGGGTGGCGAGATTACGTCTTCGCCTTCCACGACTCCGAAGAGGTCGGCGCCCGCATGCTCGCGCGCATCGCCAAGCGAACGGGACTCACACCGGACGACCTGTAGATCGGCATCCACTCGTTCTTGGATCTTGAATGTAAGGCAGCCGCGGGAGCGCTCTCCCGCGGCTGCCGTCGTTCGTCACGCCGCCTTCCCCTCGCCGCCATCCAGCCGGCGCACCACTTCGCGCGCGCCGGGACGGTAGCCGGTCAGGCACACCAGTGTCTGATGCGACCGACGAAGCGGGGCGGCGCACTCCACGTGCTCCGCCCCGCTTCGTCTGATCCCGGTGCGCCTACGCGCTCGGGAGGTTACCGGTACGCGGGATCCAGCTCGGTGAGCTGCGCGCGCATCGACGACCAGGCGCTCTGGACCGGCTGCGACGCACGCGTGCGCTGCAGGGCGGCGTCGACCCGCCGGGCGGCGCCGACCAGTGCCTGACCCGCGGCCTCCGGGCCCGCCACGTTCCCCCCCGTGCGGACGAGCTGCTCGTACAGCGAGGCGTTGTCGGCGAAGGCCGACAGCGCGAACCACAGCTCCATGCTCCCCGCGTCATAGGCGCGGCGCACATCCAGCCGCCCCGTCGTGGACACCGCCAGCTCCTGCCGGTAGCGGCCCACCAGCGCCTGCGCCGATCGGCGCAGGAGCGACGCTTCGTCGGCCGAGAGCGTCGCGCCGCCCGTGGAGCCGCCGGTGGCGCCGCCAGCCGCGGAGGTGGTGATGCCGAGCGCTTTCGCCGTCTGGCCGTCCAGGTTGCCGGTGGCCCTGATCCCCTTGTCCACCTGGAACTCGAACAGCGCCCGCCGCGTCGCGTCGTCGAGCTCGCCGCTGGCTGTGCCGCGATAGTGGTTCAGGCGCGCGAGCGCCTCCTGCGCCGCGCGGATGCGGTCGGTCGCGGTGTAGATGGTGAGCGCGTTGGGCGCGCGCGCGTTGCCGCGGCGGCTCAGCACCAGCCGCTGCTCGAGCTGCACGGCCAGCGGGGTGCCAGCCGGCACCCGGACGTCGCGCGCCTGGGAGAGCAGGCCGCCGAGCGCCGCCAGGATCCCCGACGCGGGGCTGTTCTGCGACCCCGCCCCGGCGATCGCCGCGCCGACCCCCCCCC
>DASQLJ010000374.1:0-2567 GCA_035630095.1 Longimicrobium sp. | reverse complement strand
CCTCGAAGAGCGCCCGCAGCGGCACCTCCACTCCGAACACCGCGCGGACCCGCGAGACCACCCGCGTGGCCAGCAGCGAGTGGCCCCCCAGCTCGAAGAAGCTCTCCTCCACCCCCATCCGCTCCAGGCGCAGCGTCTCCGACCAGATCCCCGCCAGCACCTCCTCGGTCGGGGTGCGCGGCGCCAGGTAGCGCTCCTCCGCCGAAGCGAGGTCCGGGGCGGGGAGCGCCTTCTCGTCCAGCTTGCCGTTGGGCGTCAACGGGATGCGCTCCAGCGCCGGCCCATCCAGCGCACCGGCCAGGCGCCACACCATGGGAAGGTGGTAGGCGGTGCTCCCCGGCTCCAGCCGGTCCAAGAACCAGAGCCGCTCCTGCGCGAAGGAGAGCGGCAGCGCCCCCGTCCGCCCGGTCGGCGCCGCGGGCGGCAGCACCGGCAGCTCCGCGCGGCGCATCTCCTCCACGCGTCCGGCCAGCTCCGCCACCGTGCGGTGCTCGAAGAGCGCCCGCAGCGGCAGCTCCACGCCGAACAGCTCGCGGACCCGCGAGACCACGCGAGTGGCGAGGAGCGAGTGCCCGCCCAGCTCGAAGAAGCTCTCCTCCACCCCCACCCGCTCCAGGCGCAGCATCTCCGCCCAGATCTCCGCCAGCACCTCCTCCACCGGCGTCCGCGGCGCCACGTACCGGTCCTCCGCCGGCGCGAGCTCCGGCGCGGGGAGCGCCTTGCGGTCCAGCTTGCCGTTCGGAGTCAGCGGGAGCGCGTCCAGGAAGACGAACGCGGACGGGACCATGTACTCCGGCAGGCTCCGCCGCAGGTGCTCCCGCAGCGCCGCCGCCTCCGCTTCGCCCACCACGTACGCCACCAGCCGCTGGTCCCCCGTCTCGTCCTCGCGCGCGGCGACGGCGCAGTCCCCGACGCCGGGCGCCTGGCGCAGCGCGGCCTCGATCTCGCCCAGCTCGATGCGGAACCCGCGCACCTTCACCTGGTGGTCGTTCCGGCCCAGGAAGTCCAGCGTCCCGTCCCGCCGCCAGCGCGCGAGATCGCCCGTGCGGTACAGGCGCGCGCCCGGCTCCGCGGCGAACGGGTCGGGGACGAACTTCTCCGCCGAGAGCCCCGGCCGACCCAGGTAGCCGCGCGCCACTCCCGCCCCGCCGATGTACAGCTCGCCCGGGACGCCCACCGGCACCGGGGACAGGTACCGGTCCAGCACGTACACCCGCGTGTTCGCCACCGGCGCGCCGATGGAGACGTGCCCGCGACCCACGTCCGGCCCCGCGCCCAGGTGCTTCGCCGTCGACCAGATGGTGGTCTCCGTCGGACCGTACACGTTCCAGAGCGCGCCGACGCGCTCGCGCAGCCGCGCGGCGAGCTCGGCCGGGAGCGCCTCGCCGCCGCTGAGGGCGCGCAGGCTCTCCGCGCCCTCCCACCCGGCGTCGAGGAGGAGACGCCAGGTCGCGGGCGTGGCCTGCAGCACCGTCCCGCCGCCCGCGCCGACCGCCTCCCGCAGCAGGGCGGGATCGGACGCCGTGGCGCGGTCCAGGATCTCCACCCGCGCGCCCGAGAGCAGCGGGAGGAAGAGCTCGAGCACCGAGATGTCGAAGGCCAGGGTGGTGATGGCGAGCAGCCGGTCCGTGGGCGCCATCGCCACGGTCCCGCGCATCGACCAGAGCAGGTTCACCACGCCCCGGTGCTGGTTCATCACCCCCTTGGGGCGGCCGGTGGAGCCGGAGGTGTAGATCACGTACGCCAGCGAATCCGGACCCGCGCCGCCCGCCGGGTTCTCCGCCGGCTCCGCCGCCAGCCGCTCCGCCAGCGCGTCCACCGCCAGCACCTCCACGCCGTCGCGCGCGGGGACGGCCTCGCGCAGGGCGGCCTGCGCGAGCACCAGCGGCACGCCGCTGTCCTCCAGCATGTACGCCAGCCGCTCGGCGGGGAGGCCCGGGTCCAGGGGCACGTAGGCGCCCCCGGCCTTCAGCACGGCCAGGAGGGAGACCATCATCTCCAGGCTCCGCTCCAGGCAGATCCCCACCCGCGCGTCCGGCCCCACGCCGAGCCCGCGGAGGTGGTGCGCCAGCCGGTTGGCACGCTCGTTCAGCTCGCGGTAGGTGAGGGCATCGTCGCCGAAGACCACCGCCGCCGCGTCCGGCGTCCGCGCCGCCCGGGCTTCGAACAGCTCGTGGACGCACCGGTCCGCCGGGTACTCGGCCGCCGTCCGGTTCCACGCCTCCAGCACCTGCCGCCGCTCGGCCCGCGGGAGCACGTCGATGGCTTCCAGCGGCCGCTCCGGCGCCTCCTCCAGCGCCTCGACCAGCCCCGCGAGCGCCGTGTGCATCAGCGCGCACACCCGCTCCGGGCCCACCTCCGGCTCCGCCTGCACCGACAGGGAGAACCACCCTCCCCAGTCGTTCACGGAGAGGTTGAGCGGGTAGTTCGAGCGCTCCATGACCTGCGCGGTCTGCCTCGGCCCGCGCGCGGGGCCCTTTCCTCCTTCACCTCCTCCTGCGGCTCCGGCGTGCCGGTAGTTGAAGAGCGCCGAGAACAGCGGCTCCGGCGCCGGCACCGCGCTGCAC
>DASQLJ010000373.1:0-11772 GCA_035630095.1 Longimicrobium sp. | reverse complement strand
TATCGTTGCCTACGGCGCGCGAAGCCCGGCCCGGAGCGCAGCGGAGGGACACGCCCACACCCGGCTTTTCCGTTTCGGACCCCGGCAGCAACGTTTCGCACTGCCGTAAAAACACGGCCCGGGGCGGGCGCGAATCGGATCGCGCCCTCCCCGGGCCGTGGAGCAATGCCGGTACGTCGGTCGTCCGCTAACGCCAGAGGCGCAGGAGACGGAGGAGAATCGGGAAGAAGCGGCCCAGTAGCTTGATCACGAAGCCAAGGACCACCGTCTGGAAGACGTACCTCAGTAGAACGAGCACGGTGGGTCCGGCGGTTCGGGTGGATCGACGTCCTGCTCGGATCTCCTTACGGGGCCGGCGCCACGGGAGTTTCAGCGGCCATCGCGGCGCCCTCGCCGGCGACTCCCGGCACGGCGATCTCGAACAGCGCGGGCCACAGCTTCCCCGTCACGAACAGCCGGTCGCCCTCGGCGTCGTAGGCGATCCCGTTTGGCACCGACTCGGGGTCGGGGCGGCGCGACGGCTCGAGGAGGCCGGCGAGCTCCACCCACCCCTTCACCTTCCCCGTGGCCGGGTCGATGCGGGCGATGCGCTCGGTGTGCCACACGTTCGCCCAGATCTCGCCCTTCACCCACTCCAGCTCGTTCAGGTCGTTCACGAAGTCGCCGCCGTCCATCACGCTCAGCGTGCGGCGCACCGTGTTGTTGGCGGGGTCCAGGAAGCGGAGCTGGTTGCTGCCGTCGCTCAGGATCAGCGACTGGCCGTCGGTGGTCAGCCCCCACCCCTCCCCCTGGTAGGTGAAGGTGCCGGTCTGCCCGAAGTCGTCGGGGGTGTAGACGAAGCCGACCTGGCTCTGCCAGGTGAGCTGGTAGAGGCGGCCGGCGTGCAGCGCCAGCCCCTCGGCGAAGTACTGGTCGGGCACCGCGTGCAGGCGCAGCACCCGGCCGGTGGCGAGCTCCACCTGGCGCAGCGACGAGCGGCCGGTGCGCCCGGTGCTCTCGAAGAGGTAGCCGTCGTGGTACACCAGCCCCTGCGTGAAGGCCGCGGTGTCGTGCGGGTACTCGCGCACCACGCTGGCGGCGAGCGCGGGTGCCACGGGCCCGCCTCCGTTCACGGTGCCTCCCCCCTGCTGGTCGTCCTTGCACGCACAGAAGGTGGTCATCGCCAGCGTGAGCAGCGCGCCCGGGCGCCGCGCCGCGCGCAGCAGCCCCATCACCGGGCACCCGCCCTGGAGCCCAGCCACGCGCGCCGGAAGGCGCGCATCGCGTCGGTCACCGGCATCCCCGCGCTCTCGTAGGTCACGATCTGCATCTCCGGGCTCTCCACCAGCGCCACGGCCACCTCGCCGCGCGCGCCGCGCCGCGCCACGTCCATCCGCACCGTCTCGCCCGGGCGGCGGCGCAGGACCACGGCGCGCAGCGAGTCGGGCGTCGGCGTCGCCACGCCGTCCACGGCGTACACGCGGTCGAGCCGGTCGATCCCGGCGTTGTACAGCGAGCTCCCCTGCAGCACGGGCGCGGCGATCACCACGCTGGCGCTGTCGTCGCCCGGGGCGAGCTGGGCGCCCAGCCAGGGCTGCCCCGCGGCCGCCTTGCGCAGGAGGAAGCCGCCCGCGGCCAGCAGCCGCCCGTAGTCCACCACCTCGCGCCCCTGGATGTAGCGGCGGAAGAAGTCGTTGGCGAAGGCGCTGTCGCGGGTCACCTCGCCCAGCACGCGGCGCAGGTCGTCCACCGTGTAGGGGCGCGCGGGGGCCAGGGCGGGCGTCTGCTGGCGGCCGTGCTGGCGCCACATCGCGCGCATGTAGTCGTCCAGCGAGAGGCCGGGATACTTCGTCCGCAGCGTGAGGTCCAGCCCCAGCCCGATGGCGGCGCCCCAGGTGTAGTACGAGATGAAGGTGTTGGCGCGGTTCTGCACGTCGATCGAGGCGGCGGCGTCCACGAAGGGCGCCTGAATGCTCATCTCCATCGCGCTGAAGTGCCGCCGGCCGGGCGCGGTGACCACCGTGTTCACGTTGGCGCTGATGTCGTCGGCGTACTGCTCGTCGCTGAAGAGGCCGGCGCGGCGAATGAAGAGGGCGTCGTAGTAGCTGGTGAAGCCCTCGGCGAACCACAGCTCGCCCGACATGTTCTCGCGCTCGAAGTCGAACGGCTCCAGGCTCCGCGGGCGCAGCCGCTCCACGTTCCACGAGTGGAAGAACTCGTGCGACACGGTGCCCAGGTTGTCGAGCCGCTGCCGCGGGTCGGTGATGGTGCGCGAGCTGGTGACGATGGTGCTGTTGCGGTGCTCCATCCCGTCGCCGTTGGCCCAGGGGAGGTAGTCGGCCAGGAAGGTGTAGGTGCCGAAGTCGTACTCCGCCGGCTCGCCCCACATCGCCACCTGCTCCGCCACCACCTTGCGCGTCATCTCGGCGAAGGTGTCCACCGCCGCCTCGCCGCCGGCGTGGTGCACGGCCACGCGCCAGGTGTAGCTGCGGCCGCCGTGGGTGGCCGTCCAGCTGCGGATGGAGACGGGGCCCACCTCGGTGGGCGAATCCATGAAGTACTGGAGGTGCGGCGCCTCGAACACGGTGGAATCGGCCGTGGGGCGGAGCTGCGTGGCCACGCGCCACCCCGGCTGCGGGCGGACGGCCAGGCGGATCGGCACGTCGCCCATCCCGCGCGCCCACATGAAGGTGGCGGGCATGTTCAGGTGCGCGTGCGTGCGGTCCACCCCCAGGTAGGTGCCGTCGGTCCGGTCGCCGAACACGGTGTAGGTCACGCGCACGGTGCTGCCGCGCGGCGTCACGTCCCACTGGTGGGGATTGGGACGCGTGATGTCGAGCGGGCGGCCGGAGGCGTCGGCGGCGGTCACGCCGTAGACGTTCTTGGCGAACTCGTGCAGCGCGTAGCGCCCGGGCGACGAGCGGCTCATGCGCACCTGCAGCGGGCGCCCCTGCGGCACGCCGCGGAAGGTGGCGGTGACGCGCGCCTCGTGGTGCGCGGCGTTGGGGAACGAGATCTCGTACTCCACGCTGCGCTGCTGCGCCCCGGCGGGCGCGGCGGCCAGCGCCAGCGCGGCGAACGCGGATACGGTGGACGCGACGGCCGAGGCGGCGGCGCGGGGGAAAGTGCGGTTCATCCGGCCTGCGTGCTGCGGGTGAAAACGACGGCTGCGCGAACGATTGAGAGTAGCGCGTCGGCGGCGGAGGGGCCAGCGGGGGCGGGGGAGAGGGGACGTCAGGGGGATGATGATGAAGGTGCCGTCCCACAGCGTCGTCGAGGAGGGTGAGGCCCGTGGGGGGTGGGACGAATGAATTCGCTGCAACAACCACACGAAGTCCGCCTTCGCGGACTACCGGCTTTGGCGTGGCCTCCGTTTCCGCGCGCGCAAGAGAAGTCTGCTCAGCCGCGATGAAGCGTCGGCCGAGATGAAGGAGCCGGCGCGAAGCGCCCCAGGTCCCTCTCCCAGGTCGTTTGGGGAGAGGGACAGCCGCGAAGCGGCAGGGTGAGGGCTCAGCGGGGCCGGGTGTTCAGAACGTCGTCGGATGACGGAAAGTGCCGGACGCTCCTCGCGCCCGGCACTTTCGTTTCGATCAGATCAGCCGCGGATCCCGAGGCAGACTGAGCCCCAGGTCCGCCGCTCCCGGATCAGGCGCCGCTGTCGGGACTGCCGCCCGAGGCGGTGCCGCCGGCCGCCGTGCCGCCCGCCGACGAGCTGCCGGTCGAACCGCCGGTGGATGAACCGCCAGTCGATGAACCGCCGGTGGACGAGCCGCCGGTGGTGGAGCGGTCGAGCGGGCTGCCGCCCGCGCCGGAGCGGTCGCCCAGCGTGTGCTCGATCGGCGGGTCGGCGGGATGCGTGTCCTCGGTCTGCTCCGGCCACGTGCCCGAGGCGCCGCCCGCGGGGTCGCCGCCGATGCCGAACGAGCGGCCGCCGGCCGAGTCCGTCGCGGAGGCGCCGGGGGTGCTGCCCACGCCGCTGGAGCTGGACGAGGTGCTCGCTCCCGGCGTGGTGCCGGTGCCGTACCCCGCGCCCGCCGTGGTGTCGCCGGCGGCCGCCGAGCTGTCCGTCCCCGTGGTGCCGGCGGCGCCGGACCCGGATTCGTGGCGGGCCTCGGCGCGGTCGGTGCGCTCCTCGAACTCCTTGCGCAGGCCGTCGATGGCGCCCTGGATCCTGGAGAGGAGGCTGTCGACGCGCGGCTGGATCTCGCTCACGAAGTCGTCCACGCGCGGCCGCACGCGGTCGCGGGCGTTGTCGACCCGCGGCTTGATGTCCTCGAGCGCCGAGTCGATGCGCTGGTCGAGCTCCTGGAAGACGCCCTTGAGCTTGGGGCGCAGCTCGCTGAACGCCGACTCGATCTTGGCGCCCAGGTCGCCGAGCGGGTCGTGCCTGCGCCCGGCCCCGCCGCCGGACGACGCGCCGCCCGTGCTGCCGCTGGCGCCGCCCGTCCCCGCCTCGCCGCCGGTGGAGCCGAACGCTCCCGACCCGCTGGCCCCGGTGCCGCCCCACGCGCTCCCGCCGCCCGCCGCACCGCCGCTGGTCGAGCCGGTCCCCGACGAAGCCGCGTCCGGGGACGCGCCGCCGGTGGAGCTGCCCCAGCCGGCGGAGCCGCCCGAGCCCGAGCCGCTGCCGCCGGACGAGCCGCCCGTGCCGCTCCCCGAGGACGCGCCGGTGCTGCCGAATCCCGCCGAACCGCCGCTGCCCGACCCGCTGCCGCCGGACGAACCGCCCGTGCCCGCGCCCGCGTCGGAGCCGGCCGCGCCGCCGCCCGAGGCGCCGGTGCCGGTGGTGGCGCCGGAGCCCGCGCCGGTGGACCCGGTGCCGGTGGTGGAGCCCGTTGAGCCCGTGCCGCCGGCCGACCCGGAGCTGCCGGAGCCGCTGCCTGCCGGGTCCGAGCCGCCGGTGCTGCCGCCGTATCCGCCACTGCCGTGCGAGTCGGGCGTGCTGCCCCCACCCGGGTTGTTCGTGGGATCGCTGTTCATGGACCGTCTCCGTTCTCTGAGCGTGCGAAAGCCGGCCGGGCGTGTGCCGGCCATGGCCGGACTGTACGGACGCCGGCCCCGGCTTGTTTCGTGTGCACCGCCCGTGCCGCGCGTGGCACCCACCCGGATTCCGGGAGGACGTGGGACTGGAGCTGCTGGATCCACGGCGAGATACGACGAAGGTCGCACGCGCGCGTGAGGGATGCGCGCCCGGAGGGCCGGGAACGCGGCGGCGGGGCAGTTTCCGCCGCCGTGGGCCCGGCTGCGTTGGGCACGGCGGTATCGTGCCCTACGCAGCGCGCAGCCCGGTTCGGCGCCTCGGCGCCGAACACGCCCGGAACGGCAGTGCGAAGGTGCGAGGATGAGGAGGAGCCCCGATCCTCGTGCGAGGACCGGGGCTCATCTCCGTCGTTCTACCGCTCGGCCGATTGGACCGTCAGCTGCCGGCGCGGCGGAGGTAGATGGAGCCGTTGCCGGTGGAGATACGCAGGCGACGGCCACCCGACCCGATGGTGCCCGCCATCCGCCGCGCGCTCATGCGGCCCTGCACGCGCATGGGGAAGTCGCTCTCGATGCCGCCGTGGCCGGTGCTGGCCTCGAGCTCGGCGCCGAAGTTGGCCGGCAGGGTGAGGGTCACGTTGCCGTTGCCGCTGCTGAACGCCATGTCGTCGCCCGCGCGCACGCTGGCCATGGACACCTCGATGCGCCCGTTGCCGGTGGACGCGCTGACCGGCCCGTTCGCCGTGGTCACCACCACGCGCCCGTTGCCGCTGCTGGCGTTGACCGGCCCGCGGGCGCCGTCGACCAGCACCGCGCCGTTGCCGCTGCTGGCCCGCACGCGCGCCGCGCCGCTGCCCACCCGCACCGCGCCGTTGCCGCTGCCGGCGTGCACGTCGGCGGTGGCGCCGTCCACGGCCACGTCGCCGTTGCCGCTGCTCACGCGCACCAGCACGCCGCGCGGCACCTCCACGGTGAAGTTGGCGCGGCCGCGGCGGTTGCGGCCCCAGCCGTCGCCGCTGCGCCGCGACTCGATCCCCTGGTCGGTGCAGGTGGCGCCGTCGCGCACGGCGCACACCCGGAAGTCGGTGCCGCGACCGCCGGCCGTCACGAAGCGGATCTCGCCGTTGTCGGCGTTCTGCACGTCGCCGCGGATGCGGGCCTCGCCGCCGCCGGCCTGCCGCACGGTGACGGTGCCGTTCTGCGTGTAGACGCGCAGCGTGGCGCCGGCGGGGATCTGGCCGTTCCAGGCGAAATCGCGCTGCGCCAGGGCGGGCGTGGCGGAGGCGAACAGGGCTGCGGCCACCAGGGTGGCGCGGGTCGGGGTCGGCTTCATGGGTCGGGTGCCCTCCTGCGGGTATTGTTGGGAGGATGAGGGTGCCACGGGCCCAGAGGGGCGCCGTATGCGGGATAGGATGCGCGCTGTGCGCCGGGGGTTTGAATCGGGCGTCGCGAGCACCGGCGCGAGTCCGCGACGGGTGGACGGTGATTTCGTGCGATGTGTGGCGGTACGCGGCGGGAGCCGGCGAGGTTTCACCGGGGCGCCTCGGCCTCGCTCGCCGAAAGGCGGCTGAAGCCGCGGCTGGAACAATGGAAAGCCTCACAAACCGCGTGAGGCTTCAACGGCAACGGCGTCCGGGAATCAGCGCTCGTCGCGGAGCAGGGGTGGACGCCATTTACGCTGGCGGCGGCGCGAGGTCGAAATTCGTCCCGCACGAACTTTGCGAAGGAGGGCTTCTACAATCCAATCCGTGACCGACGCAGCATACCCCGAGCAAGGTAAGGACCCCATGCGCAAGTTGATCATTCCCGCCGCGGCGCTTCTGTTCTGCGCGACCCCGGCCGCCGCGCAGCAGGTGCAGGCGAGCCAGGATGCCGCGCCGCTCAGCGCCGCCCAGACCGACGCGCCCAAGGCGGCGCAGGAGCCGTCGCTCTACCCCTCCACCGAACAGGTGAAGGCCGACGTCCAGCAGAACGAGGAGCGCCTCGGCCAGCGCGAGCAGGTCGGCAACCGCCAGTGGTGGTACCTCGTCGCCGCGATCGCGGTGGGCGTGATCGTCGCCGCGCTCGTCCTCTGATCCACGGTTCGGAGCACCGGGGCCCGCCGCAAAGCACCGTGGCGGGCCCCGGCCGTATCCGCTGACGTCGTTCGTCCCCGGGTTCAGGTCCAATCTCCCACGATCTCGCTCCACCTCCACACGTCACGACCGAGCGCATGACCACCGTTCACAGACGCGCGACCGTCGATGGCTGACGTCCCGGAGCGGAGCGCGGCGGAGGGCGTCGTGCCGGTGGGGCCGCTGCTGCGTGGCAACGTCCTGTGGCTGAGCGTGGTGTCGCTGCTGAACGACACGGCGAGCGAGATGATCTACCCGCTGCTGCCGATCTTCCTCACCGGGGTGCTCCGCGCCGGGCCGGCGCTGCTGGGGCTGATCGAAGGCGTGGCCGAGGCGTCGTCGAGCCTGCTGAAGCTGGCCAGCGGCGTGATCGCCGACCGCTTCGGACGGCGGAAGCAGCTGGTGGCGTGGGGATACGGGATCGCCGCGGTGGGGCGGCCGCTGATCGCGGTGGCGGGCGCGGGCTGGCAGGTGCTGGCGATCCGCTTCACCGACCGCGTGGGGAAGGGGCTGCGCACCGCCCCGCGTGACGCGCTCCTGGCCGACTCGGTGCCGCCCGCCTTGCGCGGCACCGCCTTCGGCATCCACCGCGCGGCGGACCACGCGGGCGCCGTGCTGGGGCCGCTGATCGCCTCGGCGCTGCTGCTGCTGTGGCCGGGCGACTTACGCCGCGTGTTCGCCCTGGCGCTGGTGCCGGGGCTGATCACGCTGGCCGTGGTGCTGTGGAAGGTGACCGAGCCGCCGCGCCCGGCCGCCGCCGCCGTCATCGTCCCGAAGCAGGTGCTGCCGCGGATCGCGGAGATGGGGCCGGTGCTGCCGCGCTACCTGGGCGTGGTGGCGCTGTTCGCGCTGGGCAACTCGTCGGACGCGTTCCTGCTGCTGCGGGCGCGCGAGCTGGGCGTGGCGGTGGCGGCGATCCCGCTGCTGTGGGCGGCGCTGCACGCCAGCAAGGTGCTGTGGAGCCTGGTCGGTGGACGGCTGAGCGACCGCGTGGGCCCGCGCGCGGCCATCGTCGCCGGCTGGCTGGTCTACGCCGCGGTGTACGCCGGCTTCGCCTTCGCCGATGCGCCGTGGCACGCGTGGGCGCTCTTCCTCGTCTACGGCCTGTTCTTCGGGTTGACGGAGGCGCCGGAGAAGGCGCTGGTGGCGGCGCTGGCGCCGGCGGGGCTGCGGGGGAGCGCATTCGGCTGGTACCACGCGGCGGTTGGGGTGGCGGCGCTCTTCGCCAGCCTCCTCTTCGGCGCGGTGTGGAGCGCGTACCACGGCCCCACGGCGTTCCTGATGGGCGCCGCCATCGCGCTCCTCTCCGCCGCGCTGTTCGTGGCGCTGGTCCCACGCGCGGCGGAAGCGGCGCGGGCCTGAGGCGTCGCGGCGCCGCGCGGAGCGATCTGGGGTCTATGGGGTTCCATACAGGGCTACGTCTTTTGATGACGACGTCACGACCCGCCGGCGCCGGTTGCGGCGAACGGCGGGGCGGGTAAGATACGACTCGTCGAACCTTGGACCGACCTTCTGCACGGGAAGCACATGGACGCGAACCCCGCCCCGCGCGCGCCGCTGCGCATCGCCGTGACCGGCGCCTCCGGGCTGATCGGCGCGGAGCTGGTGCGGCGGCTGGAGGCCGACGGCCACGCCGTGCTGCGCCTGGTGCGCCGCGAGCCGAAGGGCCCCAACGAAGCGCGGTGGGACCCGGCGGGCGGGAAGGTCGACCCCGCCGCGCTGGAGGGCGTGGACGCGGTGGTGAACCTGGCCGGCGAGAACGTGGGCGAGCGCTGGACCGACGAGCGCAAGCGCCGCATCCGCGCCAGCCGCGTGGACGGCACCCGCGCCCTGGCCGAGACGATGGCGGGGATGGCGAGCAAGCCGAAGGTGCTGGTGAACGCCTCGGCGGTGGGGATCTACGGCAACCGCGGCGACGAGCGGGTGGACGAGATGAGCACCCACGGCGGCGGCTTCCTGGCCGAGGTGGTGCGCGACTGGGAGGCCGCGACCGAGCCCGCGTCGCGCGCCGGGATCCGGGTGGTGCTGCCGCGCCTGGGCGTGGTGCTGACCGCCCGCGGCGGCGCGCTGGCCAAGATGCTCACCCCCTTCCGCATGGGCGCGGGCGGGCCGATGGGCGGCGGGGGGCAGTGGATGAGCTGGACCTCGCTGCAGGACGCGGTGGACGTGCTGTACCTGGCGCTGGTGAACGAGCGGCTCAGCGGCCCGATCAACGTCGTCGCCGGCGCCGTCACCAACGACGAGTTCGTGCAGACGCTCGGCCGGGTGCTGAACCGCCCGGCCATCATCCCCCTCCCCGCGTTCGCCCTGAAGCTGGCTTTCGGGCAGATGGCGGAGGAGACGATCCTCTACAGCCAGCGCGCCGAGCACCGCAAGCTCACGCAGCTCGGCTACTCGTTCGCGCACCCCGAGCTGGAGGGCGCCCTCCGCGCCGCGCTGCATGAGGGCTGATACCGGATCGCCGAGTATCGCTTCAGAAAAAATCAGACGGAACGGCTCACGCAGAGGAGCAGAGAAGCAGAGGAATCGGAGATGTTCTCCTGCTTCTCTGCTGCTCTGCGTGAGATCTTCAAACCCGTTGGTTCAGAGTTGATCTCTCCGATGAAAAGCGAATGGGCGGCCCCTCACCGGGGCCGCCCATTCGCGTTCGTCAGGCCGTCAGCCGACGCGCGCTCAGTAGAAGCGCGACAGCTCCAGGCGGCCGTTGGCCACGAGCTGGCCTTCCACCCGCACGATCTCGTTGTTGCGCAGGTTGCGGAAGCGGTTGGCCGCGTTCGCGTTGCTCTGGTACGGCATCACCACCGTGAGGTTGCCGCGGTTGGTGGTCAGCCCGAACTGGCCGCGCTGAACGTCCACCCAGGTCACGCGCCCCTCCACCTGCTGGTAGCCGCCGGTGTTGTATCCGCCCGTGTTGTTGTCGTAGCCGCCGTTGGGATTGGTGTTGCTGTACCCGCCGTTGGCCTCCTGCACGCTGCGCGTCACCGTGATGTAGTCGGTGTAGGCGTTGCCGTTCTGCGCCTGCTGGATGCGCATCCCGATCTGGTCGCCCTGCTCCAGCGCGGTCACCGGGTACTGCTGGTTCTGGTAGACGACGCGCGTGTTCTGGTCGAAGTAGATGTTGCCGACCTGCCCGTTCTGGGTCTGGATCTGGATCATCTGGCGCTGCGTGTCCACGCCGCGCACGGTGCCGTACACCTCGCTGGCGTTGGCGTTGCCGCTGCCCGCCGCCGGCCCCAGCACGCCGCCCAGCACGTTCTCCAGCCCGCCGAGCTGGCTGCAGCCGGTGACGGCCACGCCCATGCCCAGCATCACCGCGCCCCTGAGCCCCCGCATCAATCCGGTCATCGTCGACGCTCCTTCTGGTCGGTCCCCGCGTAAGGCCCCGCGCATCGAAAGGCTGGCGGAGCGGCGGGTAAGGCATGCGCAAACGGAATGCCATCCTGAGCCGCGCCATCCCCTTGATCTGGAATAAGTTAGCACCCGAGCCGGTCCGCTCCCCCGCGCCCGCCGATTTCGCCGCGGCGGTGGGACGGCTGCCGATCGCCGATTTCGGGCGAATTGGGTCAAGATGGGTACGGACAATGACTTACGTGGAGGACGGGGTGAGGGCCGGCACCGCAAGGCCCTCACCCTGCCGCTTCGCGGCTGTCCCTCTCCCAAAACAGCCTGGGAGAGGGACCGGGGCTCGCTTCGCTCGCGGCTCGTCCGGTGCGAGACGGGGCGTGTCGCGTGTCCGCGATTCACCAGGAGCCGCGCCCTCGGCCTCTCCGCCTCCGTGCCGCTCTCCGGCATCGAGAAAGGCTTGGCGGGGCGATTGAAATCGCTGCATCGCTGCAACAACCACACGAAGTCCGCCTTCGCGGCGCCTTCGCGGACTACTGGCTTCGGCGCCTCCTGGATTCCAGCGCCCGCGAGAAATTCCGCTGCTCCCGACGTGGCCTCAGCGCGAGACGAAGGAGCCGGCGCGAAGCGCCCCAGGTCCCTCTCCCAGGTCGTTGTTGGGAGAGGGACAGCCGCGAAGCGGCAGGGTGAGGGCCCCGCGGCGGCGGGGATGATCCGCCAAGCCGGTGCACGACAAGGTCATAGGCGAGAGAGCGCTCGGCGGAGACGTCACCTGTTTCCCCCCGCAACACGATGTAGCGTCGCGAGACACATCGATCCACGCGCGACGGAGGGATGGTGGAGGTGCGAAGTCTCCAACCGTAATCCCTGCATGGATTTACGTCGAGGCGTCCCGACATGCGGCACGCGGTCCCGGACGTGCCTTTCCGATGGCTGCGTTCACCGGCGAGCCGCACACCGCCTCTCCCACCCGGAGGCGGCGGACGGCTCGCCCGCAGCGAATGGAGTCGCAGCATGCGGTACCCGAGGTTCCTTGCACTGGCGCCGCTCCTGGCGCTCGCGGCGTGCGGCGGCGGCGGCGCGGCGACCACCACCGCGCCCGTCGGCGGGAGCTGGTCGAGGTTGGTGAGGCACTGCAGGCCGTAGCGCCCGGCGCCGTGCATGTAGTAGTGGCAAGGGTAAGGCGGGCGCTGGTGATAGCCCTGGCCGGCATCGGTGCCGATCGCCTCCGAGCCGAATCCGAGCACGTCGCGCTCCTCGACCAGGAATTTGGCCACATCGGCATCCGGGCCCGGCGTGTGCTGGCCGGTCTCGTCGTAGTTCTGGAACGCCTCCGGATCCCCATGCTTCTTCGACC
>DASQLJ010000372.1:0-7820 GCA_035630095.1 Longimicrobium sp. | reverse complement strand
TCCCGTCTCGCAGACCAGCCCCTGGGGGCGAGTGCTGCGCTGACGGCATGGGACGCGACTCCCGTTCGATGCGCCGAAGATATACGCGGTCCCAAGCGGGCGTCAACCCCCCTGATCGAAGTCCGGGGAGGCCACCCGGGGGCCAGCGCGACGCAAGTCTATGCTACGGCAACGGTTGGGGATGATTGAAATCAACCCACCCTGACTCCGTCAAGCCGCCTCCACGCGGAACCTGGAGACCAGCGCGCCGAGCCGGGCGGAGAGCGCGCGGAGCGAGTCGCCGGTGTGCGCGCCGTCGGCGCCGGTGCCGCCCGCCAGCCCGGCGATGGTGGCCATGCTCGCCTCGAGCTGGCCGGCCAGCGCCGCCATCTCCTGCGCGGCGGCGGCGTTCTCCTCGGCCACCGAGGCCACGTCGCCGATCATCCCCGTGGTCTCGCGGACGCGGCGGGAGATGTCGCTCGTCTCGGCCGCCATGGCCAGCACCACGCGCTCGCTCTCCTCCAGCGCGTGGAAGATGGCGTCCAGCGCGCCGCCGGCCTCGTCGGCGCGGCCGGCGGTGTCGCGCACGCTCTCGGCGCTGCGCTCGATGGCGGCCACGGTCAGGTCGATGTCGCGCTGCATCTCGCTCACCACCGTCACCGTGTCGGCGGCGGCGCCGGCGGCGTCCTCGGCCAGCTTGCGCACCTCGCCGGCGACCACCGCGAAGCCGCGCCCCGCCTCGCCCGCCCGCGCCGCCTCGATGGCTGCGTTCAGTGCCAGCAGGTTGGTCTGCTCGGCGATGGCCGTGATGGCGCGCACGAAGGTGTCGATGCGCGCGGAGTGCCGCGAGAGCTGCCGCACCTGCGCGGTGTTCTCGTCCGCCACCCGCCCCACCGCCCCCGTGGCCGAGGCGATCGCGCGGACGGTCTCGCCGCCGCGGCGCGCGGCGGCCACGCTCTCGCGCAGCGCCGCCGTGGTGCGCGCCGTCCCCTCCGCGATCCCGCCCAGCGCGGCGGCGATCTCCTCGGTGTGGTTGTGCGCCTCCTGCGCCGAGGCGGCCTGCTCCTCGGCCCCGGCGGTGATCTGCGCCACCGCGGTGTTCAGGTGCTCCACCGCGCCGCGCGTCTCTTCCGAGAGCGTCGAGATCTCGGCGCCGTGGCCGCCGATCACGGCGCCGGTGCGCTGGATCTGCCCGATCACCGAGCGCAGGTCGGCCGCCATGCGATTGAAGGCGTGCCCCATCTCGGCCACCTCGTCGCCGCCGCGCACCTCCTCCTCGCCACCGGTCAGGTCGCCCGCGGCGATGCGGCGGGCGCGCTCGGCCACCCGCGTCACCGGCTCCGCCACCGAGCGGCTGAGCAGCCGGCTCAGCAGCAGCCCGGCGCCGAGCAGCGCCAGCAGGCAGCCCACCCCCGTGGCCACCGCCGCCGCGCCCGCGCGGTCCACGCCCACGGTGAGCGCCTCGCCCGCCGAGTCCTGCGCCGCCTCCATCTCGCCCAGCACCACGCGAAAGCTGTCCAGGGTCGCGACCACGGCGGCCGCCTGCGCCGCGTCCCCCGGCTGCCCCGGCGCCGCCGCGATCCGCGCCGCGAGCTGGCCGCCGCGCTGCGCCAGCCGCTCGCGCGCGGCCAGCGCCGCGCGCGCCATCGCGGCGCGGTTCTCCGGCAGCCCTTCCAGCGCGGCGTAGCGTTGCAGCCGGTCGGCGGTCTGGCCGATGTTCTCGGCGTAGAAGCCCAGCCACCGCCGCGTCTCCGCGGGATCGGTCGCGTCCGCGGCCTGGCCCAGCGCCAGCACGGCCTGGTAGGCGTCGCGGTCGATGTTCAGCACCAGCCCCAGCCCCGCCATCTCGCGCGCGGAGAGCTCGTGCGCCCGGGTGCGGGCCCGCTGCGTGGCGGCGAGCATGGCCGCCAGCCCCAGCGTGGCGATCAGCAGGAGCACGCCCATCCCCGCGCGGAGCTTCCAGGCGAACGGCCACCCCCGCACGGCGGCGCGGCCGGGCCGGGCTGCGCGTGCCTGTGCCCCGGCGGGTGGAGCGGACGAAGACATCATGTCGTGGCGGATCGGGAGGGCTGCGGCGGAACGCGGATGCGCGGCTCGGTCCGGTCGGCCGGGGATGCCGGCGAGGACGTTACGCGGCTCGTCTCAAGCCCCGGCTGGCTTTGGACCGGGGCGCGCGTATGCGTTGGGAAGATGGGCGTGAACGTAGGCGCGCAGCCACGACTTTGCAAGGCCGTGGCGGGTTCTACGCGGCCGCTCCGCCGTGCGGAAACCGTCGTCCGCGCGGACTCCCGCCGACCATGTCGAGACGCCGTATCGACTCGATCGACATCACGCCGGGAGCGTCCGGCGCGCTTGCGTGGCGTGGGCGCGTCGCGGCATCCTTATCCACGAATCCAATCCCCTCCACCCTCCATCTCCCCGCCGATGAGACGATCCGTCCGCATCCCCGCGGCCGCGGCGGCGATGCTGCTGGCCGCCGCCCTGCCCGCCGCCGCGCAGGGCACCCCGGCCGAGCGCCTGCACCGCGTCTTCGCCGAGCAGTGGGAAACCCGCCTGCGCGAGAACCCGCAGATGGCCACCCGGATGGGCGACCGCCGCTTCAACGACCGCCTCGGCGAAACGGGCCTGGCGGCCCAGGCGCGGCGGCTGGGGCAGACGCGCGGCTACCTGGCCGCGGTGCGCGCCATCCCGCGCGACTCGCTCCCGCGCGAGGAGCAGATCAACCGCGACATCTTCGAGCGCAACCTTCGCGAGCAGGTGGAGGCGGACGAGCTGGGCGACTTCCTGATCCCCATCACCAACCGCGAAGGCTTCCACACCTACTTCCCCGAGCTGGCCGAGAACGTCCCCCTGCGCACGCCCGAGGACTACCGCAACTACGTCGCGCGGCTGCGCGCCTTCCGGGCCCACGCCGGCGGCTACGTCGAGGTGATGCGCGAGGGGGTCCGCCGCGGGATGGTGCTGCCGCGCGTGTCGCTGGACGGGATCGAGGGCACGCTCGAGCCGCACATCGTGACGGACCCCACGCAGAGCCTCCTCTACAAGCCGTTCGCGACGTATCCCGCGAGCGTGCCCGAGGCGGAGCGCGCGGCGCTCACCGCGGCCGGCCGCGCGGCGATCGCCGAGGGCGTGGTGGCCGGGTACCGCGACTTCCTGGAGTTCATCCAGCGCGAGTACCGCCCCGCCGCGCGCCCCGGCCTCGCCGCCGCCGAGCTGCCGAACGGGCGCGCGTACTACGCCCACCTCGTCCGCGCCTACACCACCGTCGACACGGCGACTGCGGAGGGCGTGCACCAGACCGGTCTGCGCGAGGTGGCCCGCATCCGCGCCGCCATGGACAGCGTGATGCGCGTGGCGGGCTTCACCGGCACCTTCGCCGAGTTCGTGCACTTCCTGCGCACCGATCCGCGCTTCTACGTCTCCACCCCGGAAGCGCTGCTGGAGCGGAACGCGCTCTTCCTGAAGCGGATGGACGGCGAGCTGCCGCGGCTGTTCGGCCGGCTGCCGCGCATGAGCTACGGGATCCGCACCATCCCCGACTACATCGCCCCGCGCACCACCACCGCCTACTACGGGCGCCCGGCGGGGGACGGCACGCGCAGCGGCACCTACTGGGTGAACGTGCACGACCTGAAGAGCCGTCCGACCTACGAGATCGAGGCGCTGGCCAGCCACGAGGCCGTCCCCGGCCACCACCTGCAGATCGCGCTGCAGCAGGAGCTGGAGAACGTGCCCAACTTCCGCCGCTACGGCGGGGTGACGGCGTTCGTGGAGGGGTGGGCGCTCTATTCCGAGAGCCTGGGCCGCGAGGTGGGCTTCTACCGCGACCCGTACAGCGAGTTCGGCCGGCTGAGCTACGAGATGTGGCGCGCCTGCCGCCTGGTGGTGGACACCGGCATCCACGCGAAGGGGTGGACGCGGCAGCAGGCCATCGACTACATGGCCGGCAACAGCGCGCTCACCCTGGCCAACGTGACCAACGAGGTGGACCGCTACATCGCCTGGCCCGGGCAGGCGCTGGCGTACAAGACCGGGCAGATGAAGATCCGCGAGCTGCGCACCGGGGCCGAGCGCGAGCTGGGGCCGAAGTTCGACGTGCGCCGCTACCACGACGTAGTGCTCGGCAGCGGCTCCATCCCCCTGGGCGTGCTGGAGGAGAACGTCCGCCTCTGGATCGCCGCGGAGAAGGCGCGGCCGTAGCGGCATCGACGAGAGATCGGCGGCGGGGATCGACGGCGCCGCGGGGCCCCCACCCTGGCGCCCGGGGGCGCCTGTCCCTCCCCCCAAAACAGCCGGGAAAACAGCCGGGGGGAGGGACCTGGGCTCGCTGCGCTCGCGGCTCGCGTCGGTCGGCGCTTGCGAGCGACAGGCGACGGCGGTGGACCATCGACGGCAGACGACGAGAAGGGACCGAGGCGGATGCCTCGGGCCCTTCTTCGCTACTTCATCCCGTGCGGCGTCTACGAAGAATTCACTTCGCCGGCGCCGCGCGACGACCGTCCGATCCGGGACCGCTCAGAAATTCGCGGTGAACGCGGTGCGGCCGATCATCACGTAGAGCGTGCCGCCCTTCCAGTCGATGTAGCCCAGCGCGCCGCCGATGTCGGTGGGCGCCGCGGTGTACGGCGGCACCGCCACGTAGCGCCGGCCGCCGCGGTCCTGGCGCCCGCGGAAGAACACCACCTGGCCGTTGGGGCCCACCCCGTCGGCGGGGTCGATGCGCTCGCCGCTCCCCGAGCTGGCCTGGCGCACCGTGCCGTCGGGGGACAGCGTCCACACGTGCCGCGCGCCGCCGGCATCGGGGATGGTGAACGCCGCCCAGCCGCCGTTCGCCTCGTAGTCGAGGTGCGGCTGGAGGCGCGGCTCCACGTCGGGCATGATCGGCGTGACCTGCTGCGCGGTGCCGCCGCGGTACACGAACACGGCGTACCCCGCGGCGAAGCTCTTGGCGTACACCACCTGGGTGCCGTCGGTGACCGGGGTCTTGAAGAACTGGTTGTTGGTGGCCTCGGTGGTCACCGCCACGCGCACCCCCTCGTGGATCCAGGCCACGTTCCCCGTGGTGGAGATGAAGGCCACGTCGCCGTTGGCGGCCACGTCCAGCCCCGTGTTCGCGTCCTTGTCGACGGCCACCGGAAGGGTGAGCCCCGCCGACAGGTCGCGGCGGTTGACGATCCCGCCCGAGGTGCCGCTCCACGCCAGCCAGCTGCCTTCCACGTCGAGCGCGTACAGCGCCGCGTCGCCCAGGTCGATCGGCGCGCCCGAGCCCCGCCAGTCGTACACCCGGTTCCCCGACCAGAACACCGCGCCGCCGGGGTACAGCCACCCAATCCGCCCCCCGGGGGTGGCGCGCTCCACCGGCCCGATCGTCGTCTCGGCGCCGCCGGCCGCGGCGCGCACCTTCAGGATCTCCCCGGCCGCTGTGGAGTCGACGTACAGCAGGCGCGCGCCGTCGCTGTCCCACATCGTGGTCCCGGCGGTGCCCACCTCGGCGAGCGCCGGCGACGACTCCACGTACACGTCGAACGTCACCCGCGACTGGGCCCCCAGCGCGTCGACGGCGACCACGATGATCGCCACGTGGTGGCCGTTCAGGGCGCTCACCGGCACGTCCGCGTGGATGGACGTGGTGCCGGTGGCCACCACCGTCGTCTGCCCGGAGGTGTCGTTCCAGTCCCGGATCTCCACCCGCATCGAGGCGCACCCCGACGGGTCGGTGCAGTCGGCGTCGATGCGCGCGGTGCCGCCCCGCAGCACGGAGTGGTACGCCGGCCCGACCACCGTGATCTGCGGCGGGCGGTTGTAGAGGAAGGGCACGACCCTCACCGCGCTGTCGCCGGTGGACGACACCGCGGCCAGCGTCAGGCGCTTCTCGCCCTCCGTCAGCCCGGCGAGCGGCACCTTCGCCTCCCCGCCCGCCAGGTCCACCGAGCGGCCGTCCACGCGCGCGGTCATGCGGACGATGGTTCCGCTGGGCGCGCTCGCGGTGGCGTTCACGAACATGGTGTCGCCCATCGCCCGGGCACGGCTGATGTTGATGGTGAAGCCGGAGGTGGCGTCGGCGGTGAACAGCACCTGGCCGGGAATTCCCTGGACCCGGGCGGCCGCCGAGACCCTGTCGATCGCGGGCCCCAGCGTCCACGCCACGCGCGCGGTGCCGTCGGCGCCCGTGGTGCTGGGCAGCGGCGCGACCGTCCCCGCCGACGTGGACACCTCCCACGTCACGGGCACCCCGGGCACGCCGTTGCCGTTCGCGTCGAGCACCCGCACCACCAGCGAATCGGCCAGCCGCGTTCCGGTGACGCCGCTCTGGTTGTTCCCCTTCACGTACACCAGGCTCGTGCCGGTCCCGGCGGTCACCGTGGCGCGGACGATCGTGGACGCGGTCATCGTCCCCGAGCGGTCGAACGCGCGCACCTCCACCTTCTGGCTGTCGGCGACGCTGGTGCCCAGCCTCCACGCCGCCTTCGCCACGCCGTCGGCGTCGGTCGAGTCGACCGCGGGCGACACGCTTCCGTTCCCCGAGACCACCTGGAAGCGGACCTCCGCGCCCGGCACCGCCCGCCCCTGGGCGTCGGTGATGCGCACCGCCACCGAGTCGGCGAGCAGCTGGCCCACGGCCGCCGTCTGCGTGCCGCCGGCGGTCACGGTGACCGTGGCGGGCGGGCCCGGCCGGTCGGAGCCCGTGCCGTCGGTGCAGGAAGCGAGCGCCAGGAGCGCCGCCGCGGCGAAGCCGGTGCTGAGCGCGGAATGTGTCAGTCGCATGGTTCGTCTCGTCTCGGGGTGCGCCACCACCCGCGAAGGGCGCGCGGTGGCGTGCGCTAGGTCGGGTGAAGCCTGGACCGTGCGGTGTTCGTGCTGCCGGCGCCGCGTGCGGCGGGTAGGTACGATAAGTCCATTGCCATGCGGCGAGAAGCCCGCACTCGCTTCAAGCCGCAATACGGGTACCGATTTGTCGCGTCCTCGGCCGGGTGCGGAATTCCACCCGGCACGTCCCAACCGATCGACGGACGCGGCGTTCAGCACCGCGTTCGCACCGTTGCTCTTCCCGCGGCAGCACGCGATCGTCGCTGCCGGATCTTCCCCGATGTCCCGCCAGGCACGCCATCGCTCGCATGAGGACGCGACGTCGTATCGCGACGAATCACGGGCAAATGGGGGTGGACAGCGAGGTGGGACGTTCGCGTGCGAAAGTGAACGACTGCACACACCTTTCAGATGCAATGTCACGCAATCCATTGCCATCTATCTGGAAGAGGCGCCTGCATCTTCCGTGCTGAAGACGATCATCCGCACGCCCCAGTCACTGCAATTCGGTACCGGTTTGTCCCATGACCCCTCAGCGGCCACCCATCGAGCGAGATGGAAGGTCGATCATCGGGAGCCCGCTTCGTACGAGCGTTCGCCCGCTTGACGCGGCCCTCGCGCGCGGGGCAGTTTCACCGGATGACGAGCATCGACACATCGCGGGAGGATGAGCTGCTCACCCGCTTCCGCGCGGGGCAGCGCACGGCGCTGGCCCGGGCCATCAGCATGGTGGAGAACGCGCGCCCCGGCTTCGAGCACCTGCTGCACGAGTTGCACGGCGAGATGCTGCGCGCGCACCGCATCGGCATCACCGGGCCGCCCGGGGCGGGGAAGTCGACGCTGACGTCGAAGCTGGCGCTGGAGTACCGCAAGGCCGAGGAGACGATCGGGATCGTGGCGGTGGACCCCTCGTCGCCGTTCACGGGCGGCGCGCTGCTGGGCGACCGCATCCGCATGACCAACATCTCCACCGACCCTGGCGTGTTCATCCGCTCGATGGCCACCCGGGGTGCGCTCGGCGGCCTCGCCACCAC
>DASQLJ010000371.1:0-4281 GCA_035630095.1 Longimicrobium sp. | reverse complement strand
GAGCGGCCGGAACGCCGAGAACAGGTCGGCGAGCTCGGATCGGCTGGCGCACATTCGACAGTACACCCCAAGGGTTGGGGTGTGGGGGCACCGTTCACAATATGCACTTTTGCCTTCGAAAAGGCCAAAGTCGAGCTGAGGCCGACCACGCCTATCTCTCCCGCCCAGGAAGGAGTTGGCAGGCCGAAGGATCTAAACTCGGCCATCGAGCGACAGGCCGCTTGCCGCTCGGACCGATGGTTTAGATCCTTCGGGCGCCGCCACGCTCTGGTGCGAACCAAAGCACGTGCAGCGGCGCCGCTCAGGATGACATCGCCGGGGGTTGCACGGTCGATCCGAGCATGGGTCCGGGATTCGAACGACGGGGGTGGACGCGCGGAGGGGAGCCCCGGGCGGGGCTCCCCTCTGTGCTGGCCGAGTGATCAGGCGGGACTCATGAACCGTCCGGGTCGTGCCGCGGGCTCAGAAGGCGACCGCGCCCTCGATCATCAGGCCGTTGAACTTGCCGCCGTTGAAGATGCTGGTCGGCGCGTAGCCGTTGTACTTCTGCGTGATGTACTCGCCCTTGAGCAGGATGTTGTCGGTCACGAACCACCCCGCGCCGAACTGCCAGCGGCTGGCGCCGATGTCGGTGGTGGTGTTGGCGAGCGGCCCGCTGACCGTGTTGTACCGCGCGGCCACGAAGAGCGCGTCGTCCAGGAAGCGGTAGGTGCCGTCCAGCGCGAGCTGGTTCCAGGTGCGCTCGGTCGTCTCTTCCCTGCGGCGCCCGTTCGCCTGCTCCACCAGGCCGAAGAGCTCCAGCCCGTTGAACTTCACGAAGGGGTTGATGACCCACGACGTCATCTTGTAGCTCATCCCCGGGCTCAGCATCCCCGAGCGGAAGTTGCCCGTCTCGCTGGCGCCGGTGTTCTCCATCACGAAGTAGTAGCGCGAGCCGGCGCGGTCACCCGTGAACAGGTTCTGCTCGGTGCTGTGCCGGTTGGTGTAGACCGAGCCGGTCAGGCGAACCCGCAGGTCGCTGTTGAGCTGCCGGTCGAAGCCGAGCTTGCCCAGGAACGAGGGGCTGCGGCCGCCGGGGTTCACCACCGAGGGGTGAAGCTGGCCCGCCGTGGCGCCCACCATCCCCATGAAGCCGTTGTGCTGCAGGTAGATCTCGGCGCCCGCCTCGGTGGTGAAGGCGTCCATGATCAGGTTGCCCACGAACGGGTTGTAGATCCCGTTGCCGTTGTCGGTGCGGCGGAAGTGCGAGTCGCCGTAGTTCAGCTCCATCTCGCCGAACTTGATGGTGGTGTAGCGCATGATGCTGTTGAGCAGCGGCAGGTCGATGGGGCTCTCGTCGATCTGCAGGTAGCCGTCCTTCACCCACGTCTCGCTGTGGTGCCGGCTCGACAGGTAGCTGGTCATGTGCACGCTGATGCCGCGGGCCAGCTGGGCGGTCAGGTACAGGTTGGCCACCGCGTTGTTGAAGCCGGGGCCGATGTCCGACAGCTCGTTCAGGTTCACGCCGCCCACCACGTTGGGCGTGGCGGTGTTGCTGTGGTCCACCGACTGGAAGTCCTGCGTGAACGCGCCGCCGATCATCAGCTTGAAGCCGTCGTAGGGCACGCCGTCGTTCTTGGGCGCCTCGAACACGTTGATGCCGCGGCGGTCCACCGGGCGGAAGTGCTGGATCGGGATCTGCTGCGCCGTGCCGAAGGTGCGGCTCTCGGGCTTCGCCGAGTCGGTGGCCGCCGGGGCGGGCGTGGCGCCGCCGCCGGGGGCTTCGCTCTGGGCCGCCAGCGGGGCCGCGAGGGTCGCGGCGACCAGGGCCGGCAGCAGCATACGAGTCGAGCTTCTCATGGTTCCATCTCCGTGATGGTGCTTCTTCCTCCGTTCCGGGAGCGCGGCTGTGCGCTCCCGGTCCCACGCTGTGCGGCGGTCACCCGCCGCCCGTCTGCATTCAGGGCTTCAGGACCACGTCGAAGCCGACCGTCGCGGCGGGCCTGACCTTCATGGTGCCCAGCATCAGCGAGGGCGGGCGAACGCCCCACTCCGTCATCACGATGCTCTTGCTCCCGCGGACGCGGAGCTGGCCGTTCTCGCGCGACACGGTGCCGTTGATGGTCACCGGCCGGTCTTCCCCGGCGATGGAAAGGGTTCCGCGCATCTCGGCCGTCCCGGCGTCGGCGCCGGTGGGGGTCACCTGCACCGAGCTGGCGCGGAAGCGGATCTGCGGCGCGGCGGCGGCCTTGAGCGCGTTACGCATGTGGCCGTTCATCGTCCCGTTGCGGCAATCGAGCGTGGCGACGGGAACGGTGATCTCGGCGCGGGAGACGTTGGCGAGCTGCGCCAGCTCCGTCGTCGTCGCCGCCGCCGAGCCCTCGGCGCGGGTCGATTCGCAGCGCCACGAGCGAGTCGAGCTGGTCCCCTCCACCCACACCCGGCTGCCGGGCTGCAGCGACAGGGGGGCCAGCGCCGCCGCCACGAGGGCGGGTGCCAGCAGGGCTCCGATCACGATGCTCTTGCGCATTGCTCTATCTCCAGGTCGGTCCGGGTTCACCGCTTCGCCGGCACACCACACGGCGCGTCCAACTGGAGATGAAGCTAGCCGCGGGGCCGGGGCGTTCCTGTCCGCCCCCCGCCCCGTCGCCTGCGGGGCGCGGCGCGAGACCCGGTGTGGGGATTCGGACTACCGCGGATGGATGGTGCGAGGGTGGGTACGACGGGGATGCGGGGGATCTCCCCACGGGCGATTCGAGCACGACAAAAGGCCCCAAACCCGTCGAGCGCGGGCTGGGGCAAATCGGTGGGTGGACTCGAAGCTACGAGCGGCGGATCAGAAGCCGGCGCCGCTCACCGGCGACTGAAGTCGCAGCAACAACTACGAAAAGCCTCGCAAACTGCGCGAGGCTTCATCGGGGCGGTGCGGGCATCGAGGCTGTCTACGAAGGTCCTTCCGCCGTTTACCCTCAGGCGTCTGCGCAGCTGGAACGAATCAGGTGGGAGGATTTCCCGGCCACACGCCGATCGACAGCGATGAATTCGGGGCGGCCACGGCTGGCTGGACAGGCGCGGAGAAGGCGCCGCCGGTGCGGGCGTTCACGTCCACCGCGCGGAGCAGGCTCTCCAGCTCCGCCACGAACTTCTTCAGGTAATATCGATAGATGTACCCGTAGCCGAATGCGCCGGCCGCACCCACGGCCGCGCCCGCGGCGGCGGCCGGGAGCAACGCCAGTGCGCCCAGTGCCAGGAGGCCCACCCCGAGGGCGCCACCGACCACCGCGCCGCCGGCGCCCAGCACGCTCCCCGAGGCGAGCGCCGCGACACCGTTCCGCCGCACGCTGCGCCGCAGGTCCGCGGCCACGGAGAGCTCGCACCCGTCTCCGCCGGGAGCCTCGCGCAGCACGAAGCGCAGGTGCTTCACGTCCACCGCGTAGGCGTTGTAGGCGAAGGTGCCGCCGGTGCCGGTCAGGGTCATCCCGGGCACGTCGAAGACCATCACGCCGCCGCCCAGCGGGTCGCCCACCGTGTCGGTGAGGGTGAGCAGGAAGGGCGAGGCGGGGAGCACCCGCTTCATCGCGTCGAACACCTGCGCGGGTGAGCCGGCGATCGGGCGAACCACCTCCAGGCTCCGGACCTCCGTGCCCAGCAGCCGCCCCGCCAGCGCATCCCTGCGCGGCGAACCGGGGCCCTCGGCGTCGGGGCTTGACGCTTCCGCGAGCGCGAGCGCCACGAACTCCGGCGCGATCCCCGCCTCCATCGCCGCCGCGCGAACGTCGGCGACGCGGAACCCGCCTTCGTCGGCGGGGCCGTGGTCCTGCCCCGCGCGCGCGGCGAGCTGGCGTGAGCGGTCCTCCATCAGCCGGGCGGCCTCGGCCTGCAGGCGGGCGGCGCGCTGCCACACCGCGTTGGCCTGCTCGGAGGAGATGAGCTTCGAATCGTCCTGCATGATCTCGGCGTCGGGGTTGTACTCGGGCTTCGCACTCCGCACGGTGATACGGATCGCTGCGCCAATCGTGTCAGTGCAGGCGCGCGGTTCGCAGTCGAAGCTCCGGACGGGACCCGAAGGTCCGCGGCGAACCATCACCAAAATCATCACCAGCCCGCCGGAAAACGTGGCGGGCTGGTGATGGCAGGTGCGTCAACTGGATGGAAACAGGATGCTTGCGATGATGGGCCGGGTGGGACTCGAACCCACGACCAACGGATTAAAAGTGCGTCGGAACGGAGTGCGGCAGGACTAGCGTAAGCGGTTGCCAGAAGGAGGGTTGCGCTCCCTGCCCCGGCGTACGGCACCGGAGC
>DASQLJ010000370.1:0-2884 GCA_035630095.1 Longimicrobium sp. | reverse complement strand
TGTTGCTGCGGCTTCAGCCGCCGGTCAGCGGCCCCGGACACCCGGCATGGATCCCTCAGGACGGTCGATGCCGATGCAGCCCGGGTGCCCTCCATCTACCCGCCTCGTTAGATTTCCCGCGTCACGCCTCGTCCGGCTTCCTTCGGTCTTCGTCCATCCCGCGCCACGTGCCGATGCTCTACCTGGAAGCCGAACGGGCGGCATGAACCTCCTCTTTCGCCTGGTGTGGGTGGCGCTGGCGTCGCTGCGCCGCGCGCGGCTGGGCACGCTGGACGAATCGACCGTGCGCCTGAGCGTGCTCCCCGGCGACCTGGACCTGAACGGCCACATGAACAACGGCCGCTACCTCTCCCTGATGGACCTGGGCCGCGTGGACCTGCTGATCCGCCTGGGGATCGTGCGGGCGATGCGGGTGCACCGCTGGTCGGGGGTGGTCGCCTCGGTGGCCGTGAGCTTTCGGCGCGCGCTGGATCCGTTCGCGCGCTACGAGTTGCGCTCGCGGCTGCTCTGCTGGGACGAGCGCTGGCTGTTCATGGAGCAGCGCTTCACCCGCGGCGGCGAGCTGGCCGCCTACGCGGTGGTGAAGCTGCAGTTCTCCTCCCGCGCCGGCCGCCTGCCGCCGCGGGAGGTGGTAAAGGCCACCGGCTCGGCGCTGGAATCTCCCCCGGTCCCGCAGGCCGTCCTGGAATGGCAGGACGCCGAGAACCGCCTGGTGGCGGGCGGGCAACCCGTGAGCCTCTCCGCATGACCACCCCGCAGGATCCCCGCGCGCTGGAGGAGCGCATCGAGCGGCTGGAGCGCCTGGTGGGCGACCTCCAGCGCGAGCTCACCGCCCGCCCCGCCGCCGCGGAGCCGATGCCTCAGCCCATGCAGTCGATGCAACCGCAGTCGACGCAGATGCCGTACGGCGCGCCGTATCCCCAGCATCCACAGCAGCATCCGCATCCCCAGTATCCACATCATCCCCAGCAGCAGGGCCGGCCGCGGAGCCGCGGGCTGGGATTGCCGAAGATCGAGTGGGACGGGCAGCTCTGGCTGAACCGGCTGGGGATCGGGCTGGTGCTGCTGGGCACCGGGCTCCTCTTCCGCTACTCGATCGAGATGGGGTGGCTGACGCCGGCGGTGCGCGTGGGGTTCGGCGCGGCGCTGGGGGCGGTGCTGTTCGCGCTGGGGCTGCGGCTGGACACGCGCGAGCGCTACGGCGCGGTGCTGCTGGGCGGCGGCGTGGCCACCTGGTACACCACCGGGTGGGCCGCCTTCAACCTCTACGGCCTGGTCGGCTACCTGGCCGCGTTCGTGGGGATGCTGGCGATCACGGTGGTCGCGTTCGGGATGGCGCTGAAGCGCGACGCGCCGGCGCTCGGCGTCCTCGGCGCCGTGGGCGGGCTGGGGACGCCGCTGCTGCTGGGGGTGAGCTACGGCACGCCGCGCGGCTTCGCGCTCTACACCTGCCTGATCCTGGCGTGGACGGCGGGGGTGTTCCTCTACCGCGGCTGGCGCGCGGTGCTGTGGACGGCGCAGGCGCTGGGGTGGGTGCTGCTGTTCATCTACGCCCGCCACCTCCCCCCCGCGCCGCAGACCGGCAGCGCCGACCGCTGGATCGTGCAGCTCGCCGCCGTCTTCGCCTGGGTCGCGCTCGGCGCGCTCCCCGTCGCGCGGCGGGTGGAGATGCTGCGCCGCGCCGGCAGCCACGAGCGGCACTGGAAGCACCTGGAGGTGGCGCACTGGTACGCGCTGGTGCTGGTTCCGCCGGCCGCCGCGCTCGCGGTGGCCGCGGCGGTGTGGCATCCCCAGCCGGAGACGTGGGGCTACGGGGCGCTGGCGCTCTCCGCCGCGTACACGCTGGCCGGCTGGGCGCTGTACCGCCCCGACCACCGCATCGCGCGGGCGGTGTTCTTCACCGCCTCGGTGCTGGTGTCGGTGGGCTGCCTGGCGTCGTTCGGGGGGAACGCGCTGCTGCTGGCGTTCGCGGGGCAGGCGCTGGCGCTGCACTGGCTGGCCGGGCGCGGCGGCGGGCCGTCGATCCGCTGGATGGCGCACAAGGTGTTCATCGCCGCCGCGGCGTGGATGCTCTTCCGCCTGATGCAGCCGGCCGACGTGAGCGCGCCGCGGGTGCTGGCGGACCTGGCGGTGCTGGCCGTGGGGCTGATCTCCTCGTACCTGTTCCGCTCGCGGCGGGCGGTGCTGGCCTACCGCCTCTTCGTGCACGTGGGGACGATGGGGTGGCTCTGGCGCCAGCTGGCGCCGTACGACGGGGGCGAGGGGATGGCGACCATCGCGTGGGGCGCCTACGGGCTGGCGCTGCTGCTGGTGGCGCTGCGCCGCCATCTGCCGCTGCTGGAGAAGATCGCCATCGCCACGCTGCTGGCGGTGGTCGCCAAGCTCTTCCTGGTGGACCTGTCGGCGCTGCACCCGCTCTTCCGCGTGCTGCTGTTCCTGGGCTTCGGCGCCGTTTTCCTCTTCCTGAGCTACGCACTGCAGGCGTGGTGGAAGGACGCGCGCGAGCACGCCCGCGGCGCCTCGCCCGCGCCCTGAGCCGGTGGACGCCCCCCGCACGTACACGCCGCCCGCCGGCCTGTGCGAGAGCTGCCGCAACGTGAAGGTGGTGGAGACGCGAAAGGGCTCGCGCTTCTACCTCTGCACCCTGGCGGACGTGGACCCGCGCTTCCCGAAGTACCCGCGCATCCCGGTGCTGCAGTGCATCGGCCACGCGCCGGCGGCCGAATCCGCCCCCCCGCTCCCTTCCGAGGCTCCATGACCGCACCGCTGCTGGCGGCCTGCGCCGCGCTCCTCCTCCGCGCCGCCGACCCGGCGCCCGGCTTCTGCAGTTGCGCCGGTCCCAGGACCGACGCCGAGGCCGTCCGCCATAGCACGGTGGTGTTCG
>DASQLJ010000369.1:0-16577 GCA_035630095.1 Longimicrobium sp. | reverse complement strand
CAGTACCTGCAGAACGAGCGCTCGCAGGAGCACTCGCAGCTGGGCGACATGGCCGCGCAGCGCACCACCACGCTCAGCTCGCTGCGCGTGCACGAGCGCTCGGCGGTGCAGCGCATCGACGAGCTGCTGCGCGACGAGCGGCGCCTCACCGGCCTGATGGCCGCGATGGAGGCCCGCCGCCGCGAGGCGGAGCGCCGCGAGCGCGAGCGCCTGGCCGCCGCCGAGCGCGAGCGCACCGCCGCCCGCGCAGCCGGCCGCCCGGCCCCGGCCGCGCCCACGCCCGTGGCGCCGCGCCCCGCGCCGACGGTTAGCACCGCGTCGATGGGCAACCTGGGGTGGCCGGCGCAGGGCAACCTCGTCTACCGCTTCGGGCGCGCGCTGCAGACCAACGGCACGGCGATCCGCTACAACGGGATCGGCATCGCGGCGCCGGCGGGGTCGCCGGTGCGCGCGGTGGAGGGCGGCAAGGTGGAGATGGCCGCGCCGTTCGAGGGGTACGGCCCCACCGTGGTGGTGAGCCACGGCGGCGGCTACTACTCGCTGTACCTGTACCTGAAGGACATCCAGGTCCAGCCGGGCGCCACGGTCACCAAGGGCCAGGTGGTGGGCACCGTGGGCGGCGAGGGCACGCCCGAGGGCGCGCACGTGGAGTTCCAGATCCGCACCCCCGGCGGCGAGGCCGTGGACCCGCTGGCGTGGCTGCGCGGCCGCTGAGGCCGTAGATTCGGGTGATGGATCCGCGCACGACATCGACGACGCTGGATTGGGCCCCCGCGGGCCCGATCCCCCCGACCCTCACTCGCGGCACCGGCAGCGGGTGGGGGAGTTTTGCGTTGGCACCGCTGGCTGGGGCGGACGCTCGTGAGACGGCGGGGGGGAGAACCGCGCCGGCACCGCTGGTAGGGGCAGGCATCTTGGCGGCGGCGGCTGGCCCCCTCCCCCCGACCCCCTCCCCCGCTTCGCGGGAGAGGGGGGGAACTTCGTCGCCGGGGCGAGTTTCGCGCGCGGGAGCGTCGGCATCGCCGAGCCCGGTAGTCCGCGAAGGCAGACTTCGTGTGGTTGTTGCCGCGAATTCATTCGCCCTGGCTGACTCGGCGGCGCGCACTGGATTCGACCTCGCAGAGATGCCACCCCTCCCCCAGTCTGTTTTGGGGGAGGGGTCGGCGAGCCTAAGCGAGCCGGGGGTGGGGGCCCGCGCGCCTGCATCCCCGCTGCGGGAGATCCGCTGATGGCGCTGCTTCCCGTCTACGGGCACGCGGACGTGCGCGCCAAGCTGCGCACGGCCCTGCGCGCGGGGAACCTGCCGCAGTCGCTGCTGATCCACGGGCCGGCGGGCGTGGGCAAGGAGCGGCTGGCGATGTGGCTGGCGCAGCTGATCCTGTGCGACGATCCGCGCGCCGACGGCGAGGCGTGCGGCGAGTGCCGCGCGTGCAAGTTCGTGGAGCGGCTGGAGCACCCCGACGTCAACTGGTTCTTCCCCCTCCCCCGCCCCGACGCGTCGACGCCCGAGAAGCTGCGCGAGAAGCTGGAGGAGGCGCGCTGGGCCGAGCTGCTGGCGCGCCGCACCGATCCCTTCCACGTCCCCGCCTTCGACAAGGCGCCGGCGTATTTCATGGGGATGGTGCAGAACCTCCAGCGCCTGGCCGGCGTGCGCCCGGCGATGGGCACGCGCAAGGTGTTCGTCGTGGGCGACGCGGAGGCGATGGTGCCGCAGGAGAGCAGCCCCGAGGCCGCCAACGCCTTCCTGAAGCTGCTGGAAGAGCCGCCGGCGGATACGACCCTCATCCTGACGTCGTCGAACCCCGGCGCCCTGCTCCCCACCATCCGCTCGCGCGTGCTGCCGGTGCGCGTGCTGCGCCTGTCGCAGGCGGAGGTGGCGGAGTTCCTGGCGCGCGAGAAGGGGATGAAGCCCGCCGAGGCCGAGGGGCTGGCGCAGGTGTCGGAGGGCGCCATCGGCCGCGCGCTGCGGCTGCTGCCCACGAGCGGCGGCTCCGGCGTGCTGCAGAAGCAGCGCGAGACCGCGCGCCGCCTCCTGATCGCCGCCACCTCGCAGTCGCCCGCCGACCGTCTGGCCGCGGCGAACGCGATCGCGCCCAGCGGCGCGCGCGGCGAGTTCAGCGCGGGGCTGCAGGCGCTGTCGCTCTGGCTGCGAGACCTGATGGCCGTCGCCGCCGGCGCCCCCGAGCACACCGCCTACACCGACGATGCCGCGCTGCTGACTTCGATCGTGAAGAAGGCCCGCGTGCGGCCCGAGGGCGTCGCCAGCGCCATCCTGCGCGTGCAGGAAGCGCACGACATGGCGCAGGGCAACGTCAACCCGCAGCTGATTCTCGCGGATTTGCTGCGCGGGCTGCGGGAGGATCTCGTTGCAGTTTCATCCTGATCCAGTGCGTAGAATCGAGATGAGCCTCAGTCGCAAGACCAGGAGAGCCCGGCAACGCAACTCGGCGAGCGGCGACAAGATGTCCGAGGTTCTCGCCGACATCGCGCTCCCCATGCTCCAGCAACTGCCGGACGGGGATTTCGAGTCGTATGAGATGACGTTCAAGATCGCCGCGCTGCTGTGGAATGCGTCGCGCGTTCAAGACGAGGAAGTGCGCGCGAGGGCGCTCGCCGAACTGCTGGAGGACACGGTGGATGAAGGTTCGAGCGAGCTCGAGGCCCTGTTTCGCCACGTGATCGCACGCGCGGAGCGGTTGTATCCTCGCCTGGACCGGCTGATTTCGCGTGTGGACGTGGTCCCGCGTCCGGACGGGCGATTCGACGTGAAGGTCCTCAGTACCGGGCGGTGACGCTGGCCGCGCCCAATGCGCCCGCCCCCGGGCGGCGCCCAAGGTGCGTTTCAGCACCGGTCTGAGCGCGGTGCAGCAGGGTGCTGCGCGACCGGATGCCCGCCGCTGCCGACATTCGCTGTCAACGACCCCGTCCGAGCACGGAAACGTAGTCTCCCGACCAGTGTCACCCATGGATTTCTTCTGCAAGCTCCTTCCGCCCCGCCCCAGCTTCGCCGAGGACGTGACGCCCGCGGAAGCCGAGCTGATGCAGGCGCACGCCGCACCGCTTCTTCGCCGGCTTCCGCCGACAAACCTATCGGCTGTTCGTGGATGGCAGTCTCAAGAAGGTCTACGAGGGCTACTGACCCCGTCGGACGGATGGGAGCCCCGCGAATACGGAGATGTCGCGATGGATATGCTGATCAGGTCGATCGAGGCGGAGTATCGCCGCTACAGGGCGATGAGCGAGGCGGCGCTGGAGCAGGTGCCGGAAGCGCTGCTCTCGGAGCCCGGGCCGGCGAACGGGAACTCGCTGGCGATCATCTGCTGGCACCTGTCGGGGAACCTGAAGTCGCGCTTCACCGACTTCCTCGACGACGACGGGGAGAAGCCGTGGCGCCAGCGCGAGGAGGAGTTCGCGGTGCGCGCGGTCTCACGATCGGAGCTGATGGCCAAGTGGGCCGAGGGCTGGGACGTGCTGTTCGCCACGCTCGCCACCCTCCATGACGACCATCTCTTCCACCACGTCCGCATCCGCGGCGAAGCGCTCACCGTCCACGAGGCGCTGCACCGCTCGATGACGCACGCCGCCTACCACGTCGGCCAGATCGTCTACCTGGCGCACGCGTTCTGCGCCGACCAGTGGCGCTACCTGAGCATTCCGCCCGGGCAATCGACCGCCTACAACGCGAACCCGACGAAGGAGAAGCCGCTCGACCATGCGGCTTCCATTCCAACGTCCGCGGACACGCAACCCTGAGCAGCGGTGAGCCGAACGCGCCAACGCATCGAAGCCGAGCGGAAGGCGTCGCCAGCGCCGGTGAGATTTCATGCATCGAGGCCGTCGTGGTAAGCACCACGACGGCCTCCGAGCTTGCATCGACTACGACGCCAGGACCATGCCGGTCCGCTCGGCGGCTCCGTCGCTCAGGGACGCGCTCCAGCCGCGCCGGCTCGGGCTTCGGCCAGGTGCGGCCAGTCCGCGTCGGCGCGGTGCCAGTTGGCGGCGAGGTGGGCGTAGTGGCGGGCGGCTGCGTCGCGGTTGCCGAGCGCCTTTTCCGTGCGGGCAAGGGCGAGCAGGACCGCGCCGCGGCCGGGGGTGCGGGCGAGCGCCAGGTTGAGCTCGGTGCGCGCCTCGGCGGGGCGGCCCATCGCCAGCAGCACCTCGCCGGCGACCTCGCGCGGCGGCTTGATGGTGGCGGGCGGGCCGAAGTCCATCGGCAGCGCGGCCTCCTGGGCGGCGGCGTCGCGCAGCAGGGCCACGGCCCGCTCGCGCTCGCCGGCGTCGCGCAGCAGCATCGCGCGCAGCGTCTTCTCCATCACCTCCACGAGCCCGAGCGTGGAGGCGCGGAGGCCCGCGTTCTCCGCGCGGAACCTGGCCAGGCGCGCCACGAACGAATCGGCCGCCACCCGGTCGCCCCGCTCGATCGCCGCCAGCGCGCGGCCCACGTCCGGGTACGCGGGCCACAGCCCCCGCGCCGTCATCGTATCCCCCATCAGCCGCAGCACGGGCGTGTCGCCCTGGCGCGTGTCGGCCACGTACGCCGGCACCGTCACCGCCAGGTGGTAGCGGCTGTCGCTGCGCACGCGCGGCGCCGGGCTGGCGGCCTCGACCGCCATCGAGTCGAGCCAGCGCACCGCCTCGCGCCGGCGGCCCTGCTGCAGCAGGCCGTACACCAGCCACTGCGCCGAGTGGCCCACCGCACGCTTCGACGAGGCCAGCGACTCCTCGTTGGCGCGCACGACGTCGTCCCACATCCCCATCGCCACGAAGATGTGCGAGGTCATGTGCAGCGCGTGCCCCGCCGACGGCGCGATCCCGCTGTAGGCGCGCGCGGCGGGGAGCCCCAGCGGCGCGTGCTCGGGATCGTCCACCGCGTGGATCAGGTAGTGCGCCGCGCCGGGGTGGCGCGGATGGGCGCGGAAGAGCGAATCGGCCAGCGCGTAGGCGCGCTGGTAGGTGGGCACGTCGCGGTCGCCCTGGTTCAGCCCCAGCAGCGAGAGCGCGTAGAACGACGCCGCCTCCACGTCGCCGGGCTGGTCGGCGTGCAGGCGGGCGAGCGCGGCGCTGTACGCCGTGTCGCGCGCGGCCTTGGGCGTGTCGCCGCCGTAGAGGATCTCGACGGTCTCCAGCCAGGCGCGCTCCCGTGGCGTGCGCGCCTTCGCCAGCCGCGCCTCGCGCGTGGGAGCGAGCCGGGCCAGGACGGCGCGCGCGGCGGCGGTGTCCTGCTCGTTCCACACGGGGTGCGTGTACGTCAGCGCCTCGCCCCAGTACGACATCACGTCGCCCGGCTCGATTTGCTGCGCCTCGCGAAAGGCGGCGGCGGCCGGCCCGTAGTGGAAGTTGTGCAGCAGCAGCACCCCCCGCACGAACGCCGCGTGTGCCGCCGGCGATGCGGAGGTCGGGAACGCGATCTCCCCCAGCCGTGGCGCCGGTTCTGCCGATGCCGGGTGGGCGTGGCCGCCGCCCTGCCCGCGCAGCGTCGCCGGCGCGGCCAGCATCGCCGCTGCAAGCAGGATCACGGCGGCGGATGCGAGCGTGGTCGGGATTCGATGGATCATGAGAGTCCCACGAGTTGGGAAGATGCGTGAAGCGTCGGGATCGTCCGAAGACGCCGGCAGTCGTTCGAGATCGCGGTCGTCGCGTAGATGAGTCCTCGGGGCGCCGGCAGGACGGATCAGTTCAACGAGTTCGGGGACACCGCCTGGTCGCCGAACGACCAGGTGCCTTCCAGCTCCACGCCCACGATCGACGACACGCCGGGCTCTTCCATCGTCACCCCGTAGATCCAGTCCGCGGCTTCCATCGTGCGGGGATTGTGGGTGATGACGATGAACTGCGTCTGCGCCTTGAAGTCGTTCAGGAGCTGGATGAAGCGGCCCACGTTGCTCTCGTCCAGCGGCGCGTCCACCTCGTCGAAGAGGCAGAACGGGCTCGGCTTCACCAGGTAGATCGCGAAGAGCAGCGACATCGCCGTCAGCGTCCGCTCGCCGCCCGAGAGGAGGTGGATGCGCTGCGTCTTCTTGCCGCGGGGAGACGCGTGGATCTCGATCGGGCTCTCCAGCGGGTCGTCGGGGTCGGCCAGCCACACGTCGCACTCGCCGCCCAGGAAGAGCGACTGGAAGGTGCGGTGGAAGTTCTGGCGCACGGTGTCGAAGGTGTTCATGAACACCTCGCGCGCCGTCTTGTTGATCGCCCGGATCGCCGCCGCCAGGTCGTCCCGCGCCCTGGTCAGGTCGTCGCGCTGCTCGGTGAGGAACTGCAGGCGCCGGTCCTCCTCCTCGTGCTCCTGCACGGCCAGCATGTTGATGGGGCCCAGCGCCTCCACCTGCTGGTGCGTCTCGCGCAGCTCGGCGCGCCACGCCTCGGCCTCGCCCTCCTCCACGGGGTTCGCGGCCTCGACCAGCACCTCCCAGGGGCGGGCCCACTCCACCTCCAGCCGCTCGCGCGCGCGGATCACGCGGCTCTCCAGCTCGGCGCGCTCCAGCTCAAGCCGGTGGCGCGCCTCGGCGGCCTCGCTCTCGCGGCGGCGCTGCACGCGCGCCCGCTCGTCGGCGGCGTTCACCTCGGTCTCCAGCTCGCCGAGGCGCGCATCCAGGTTCGACACCTGCGCCGCGTACCCGTCGCGCTCGGCGAAGAGCGCCTCCACGTCCTCCCCCGCCCGCTCGCGGATCCCGGACAGCCCCTCCAGCGAGCGCAACAGCTCGTCCGCCTCGGCCTGCAGCGTGGCCGAGCGGGCACGAGCCGCGTCGGCGCCGGTGACGGCGTCGTTCAGCGCGCGCTCCACCTCGCGCAGCTCGCCCTCGGCGCGGGCGGCGGCCACGCGCAGCTCGCTCTCCTCGTCGCGCGCGGCTTCCCAGCGCGCGTCCAGCTCGGCCAGCCCGGCGCCCTCGCGGCTGGCGGCGGCCTGCGCGTCCGTCGCCAGCGCGTGCAGCTGCTCCAGCCGCGCGTCCAGCTCGGCCATCCGCCCCACCGCCGTCTCAGCCTCGCGCCGTGCGCCGGCGATCGACGCGACCACCTGCTCACGCTCGCGCTCCAGCCGCCCGCGCCGGTGCCCGTGCGCGGCCGTGTCGGCGTCGAGCTGGCGGAGCTCGGCCTCGATCCGCCGCCGCACGTCGTCCGCCTCGCGCGCCCGCTCCTCGGCCAGCGCGATCTGCTCGGCGAGCGCGTCGCGCTCCAGCAGCAGCCGGTCGCGCGCCACCTCCGCGTCCTCCAGTTGATTCCGCAGCCGCCCCAGCATCTCCCGCCGCGCCAGGATCCCTTCCCCCGCCGCGGGCTGGCCAAGGCGGATCACGCCGCGCGCGTCCACCGTGTCGCCCAGCGCGTCCACCCGGCTCCCCGCGCCGAAGGCGTCCAGCGCGTCCTCCCCCGACACCACCACCAGCCCGTCCAGGAAGGTCTCCACCCAGGCCTGCCCCGCCCCGCTCCCCGAGACGCCCAGCCGGTGCGCCGACGCGCCGGAGACCGCGTCGCGCACCCCGGGCGCGTCCAGCGGGAGAAGGAGGAGCGTTCCCCCGCCGCTCCACTCCTGGCGGAACCAGCGGCGCACCAGCCGCGCGGCGGCCAGGTCCCTCACCACCAGCGCCTGCAGCAGCGAGCCAAGGAACGACTCCACCGCCTGCGCCGTTGCCCCCTCCGCCGTGGTCGCGCGGACGAAGTCGGCCAGCGGCGCCAGGACGCCGGGAAAGCGCTCGCGCTCGGCCATGATCGCCGTGACCGCGGGGGAGAAGCCCTCGTAGCTGCTCTCCATCGCCTCGCGCGCGGCCACCTGGCTGGCCAGGCGCTGCACGCGGTCCTCCGACGCTCGCAGCGAGTCCCGCAGCGGCGCCTCGCGCCCGCGCAGCGCCCGCGCCTCCTCGCGCCCGGCTTCCGCCGCGTCGGCCGCGGCGTCCAGCCGCTCGCGCAGCGACAGACCCTGCCCGCTCCACAGCTCCGTCTGCTGGCCGAGGACGGTGATCTCGTTGCCGAGCTGCACGTCCTGCTCGCCGAGGCCGGTCAGCCGCTCCAGCGCCTCCACGCGCCGGCGCTCGCTGGCGGCGCGCTCGCCCTCGGCGGCGGCGATCTCGCGGGCGACCTCGCGGCTGCGCGCGGCGGCGGCCTCGCTGGCCTGGCGGTGGGCGCTGAGGGTGGCGCGCAAGGCGTCGTTCTCCTCCACCCGCGCCTCCAGCCGCTCGCGCACGCCGTCCAGCCGGCCCAGCGCGGTGTCGCGCTCCCCGCGCAGCCGCACGGCGTCGGCGTCCAGCGCCGTGGCGCGCTCCGCCAGCTCGCCGCGCTCGCGCACGAGCTGCTGGATCCGCATCTCCGCGTTCGACCGTCGCTCGTCGGCCAGCAGGATCTCGCGCTCGCGCGTGGCCAGGCGCTGCCGCACGTCCTCCAGCTTCGCCGCGACCGCCTGGCGGCGCCGGGTGAGCTCGGCGGCCTCGATGCGGCGCTCCTCCAGCACGACCTCGGCGGTCACGCGCTCGGTGTGCGCGTCGCGCTCGTCGCGCTCCAGCGCCTCGCGCCGCTGCGTCCCCTCGGCCAGCGCGCCGGTGAGCGACTCCAGGTCGGCGCGGGTGAGGGCGACCTCCAGGTCCAGCCGGCGCGCCTGCAGCTCGGCGTGGCGCTGGGCGCGGCGCTTCTGCCGGGCGAGGGCGCGGACCTTGGACTCGACCTCCGTCACCAGGTCGTTCAGCCGCGCCAGGTCGACCTCGGCGCCCTCCAGGCGGCGCTGGGCGGCCTTGCGGCGGTCCTTGTACTTGCCGATCCCCGCCGCCTCCTCGAACATCGCCCGCCGCTCCTCGGCGCGCTCGGAGAGGATCGAGTCGATCATCCCGATCTCGATGATCGAGTAGGCGTTGGAGCCCAGGCCGGTGTCGCGCAGCAGGTCGTGGATGTCGCGCAGGCGGCAGCTCACGCGGTTCAGCGCGTACTCGCTGCCGCCCTCGCGGAACACCTTCCGCGCGATCTCTATCTCGGATTGGGGGATGGGGATGGAGCCGTCGTCGTTGCTGAACGCCAGCGACACCTCGGCGTAGTTGAGCGGGCGGCGCTTGACCGTGCCCTGGAAGATCACCTCCTCCATCTTCCCGCCGCGCAGCGCCGACGCGCGCTGCTCGCCCAGCACCCAGCGCACGGCGTCGGCGGTGTTGCTCTTGCCGCAGCCGTTGCTCCCCACGATGGCGGTCACGCCGTCGCGGAACTCGATCAGGGTGCGGTCGGCGAAGCTCTTGAAGCCGTGGAGCCGAAGGGACCGGAGCTTCATTTCGAGGTGGCGGAGGCCCGGCCCACGCGGCGCACCAGCCGCGCGGGAAGGCGCGACGCCTCCAGCGTCCGCTTCATCGGCGCGGCGCGCGCGCTGTCGGCGAACGCGCCCACGTACAGGCGGTAGCGCTCGGTCCCGTCGCTCTGCGGCACGGGCGTGGAGTAGCCGTCGATCGCGGCCTGCGCCAGCTCTTCCGCGCGCTTCTCGGCCGCCGCGCGGTCGGGGAACTCGCCCAGGTCGAACGCGTACGGCCGCGCCTGGACCAGCGCGGCCGGGCCGCCCACGTCCTCGGGATCGGCGAGGTTGCGTTTCACCAGCTCGGCGCGGAGCGCGGCGCCCTGCACCGTGTCCTGCAGCAGCCCCGCGTACACCTTGTAGAACGCGACCCCGTCCTCCTCCTCGGTGAAGACGAAGGCCGGGGTCCCCGAGATCTGCCGCTGCACGCTGGTGGCGAGCTCGCGCGCGGCGTCGAGCCCGCGGTCGCCGTGGAACGCCTTCACGTACACCGCGTACGGCCGCGGCGTCCCCGCGTCCGTCACGGCGGGCGCGGCGGCCGCGCGCCGCGCCGGCGTCCCCGGACGCTCGCCGGCGGCGGGCGCGGGGGCCGTGCGGCCCTCCAGGATGCCGGGGAGGAAGCGGACGCCCGCGGCGATCGCCGCCGCCATCAGCGCCAGCACCAGCAGCACCAGCAGGAGCGGCGAAATCTTCCGCTCCTTGGGGATGCTGCGCTTCTTCCGCTTCTTCCCCGCGGGCTCGATGGGGATGACCGTCTCTTCCCACTCGGGCTCGGGCGCGGGGAGCGACGCGGCCGGGGCGTGCGCCACGTCGCTGGCGGAGGGGAGCGCCTCGGGCCCGCGCGGGGCCGCCGGCTCGCGCGGCGGCGCCAGCCAGGGCTGGAATCCGCCCGGCTCCGGCTGCGGGAAGCGCTCCGCGGGCGGCGGAGGCACGGCGGGCGCGGCCGGCGTCCCCCGGCTCACGTCGACGCCGGGACGCGCCGCGGGCGGGACCGGCGCCGCGCGGCCCGGGTCCGTCCCCGGGCGCGCGGGCGGCGTGAGCCAGGCGCGCACGCGGAAGCCGGGCGCCACCAGCGACTCCAGCAGCTCGCCGTCCTCGCGGTCGCCCATCAGCACCACGTCCTCGCTCCACTTCGCCAGCGCGGGCAGCCCCGGCGCGTCCAGGGGGACGAAGAGGAGGAGCGACGCCTGCGCCTCGCGGAACCCGTCGACGATCTTGGCCCAGCGCGCGTGGTGGAAGATGCTGTCGGGGTCGGGCGTGTACGTTCCCGCGGTGATCAGCAGGAAGCCGCGCCCCGGCACCGGCCGCGCGCTCCGCGCCAGCGACGCGCCGTAGAGGAAGAGGTCCACCACGCCGTCGAGGTTGGGCACGCCCACGCGCTCGTGGAGCACCGGGTCCTCGATGGAGAGGTCGGCCAGCACCGTGCGGCGGCCGGCGGCGTTCCACCCCGTGGCCAGCGCGATCGCCGCGTCGGCCACCCACGCGCGGTCGGCGCGCGGGTCGAACAGGAGGAGGACGGGGCCGGGACGGTCGGGATCGAAGGCCGCGGCGGCAGGCAGCCGCTCGAACGTGGGATCGAAGAACGTGGGCTGGGGCAGCCTGCGCCCGGGGAAGCCGGTGGCCGGGTTCGGGTCGGTCATGGGCTCGGGGGAACGGGGCCGGACGGACGGGCGGAGATTCTCGCTAAGTTACAGGGACGTGCGGAAGTAGGAAAGGATGGAGGATGCATCGGGGTGGCTTGCGGACACACCGCGAACAGATGCGTGAGTGCGCGAGTGCGGAAGTGCGTTTCGATCTTCGGATTCCGCGGAATGCCACGCGTGGCCGCGGACCCCGTTCGCCTCACGGCTCTGCCGGGCAGAAACGCGTCGAGCGCCGCGTGGGCGGCGCTCGACGTGAGTTCAAGTGCGGATGCGCATCTTGTAGTCCTACATACAGATGTGCAATGTATCCTCAGGTTGAATCTACGCAGCCTGGGAAGCCATCAGGTGCGTGGGTGCGTCGCCCCAGAGGCGCTCGAGCTGGTAGAACTCGCGCGCGGTGGGGTGGAAGACGTGCACCACGAAATCGAAGTAGTCGATCAGGATCCAGCGAGCGTCGCGCTCGCCTTCGACGTTCAGCGGGCGGACGCCTTCCTTCTTCAGGCCGTCGACCACGCTGTCGGACAGGGCGGACACGTGCGTGTCCGACGTGCCGGTGGCCACGATGAACCAGTCGGTGGCCGTCGAGATGCCGCGCAGGTCCAGCAGGGTCACGTCCAGCGCCTTGCGGTCGAACAGCAGGTCCACCACGCGGGCCACCTCTTTCGGCATGTCCACCGACGACGGCTGCACGGGGGTGTTGCTCATGGATTCTCCGTTCCGACAGGTTCTGCCGCCACGTTCGGCGGCGCCGCATTCGGGCAAGTTAGGGACCAGCGAGGGCGCGAGAAAGGCCGTTTCGTTGACCCGACAGCACAGCAACAGGTGCGCGAGTGCGGAAGTGCGTGAGTGCGTTGAAGTTCCGGCGCGACGGACGCACTTGCCGCCTCACGAACGCACGGCTGACGCCAGCGCACACAACGGGAGCCGGAACGCACTGGCGCACCGGTCAAGAAAACAGAGGCGGCCCCGGAACCCCGGAGCCGCCCCCAACCAAACGAAGAGCGAGAGCCGAAAAAACCCTCAGTCCTCCTGGATCACCCAGACCTTCACCTCGGGCCGCACCTGCGGATGCAGGCGGATCGGCACGCTGGTGACGCCCAGCGCCTTGATCGGCTCCTCGAGCTCGATCATGCGGCGGTCGATGGTGACGCCCTGCTCGGCCAGCTTCTCGGCGATGTCGCCCGAGGTGATGGACCCGAACAGCTTCCCTTCCTGCCCGGCGCGGGCGTTGAAGGTCAGCGAGATGCCCTCGATGCTGGCGGCGCGCTTCTGCGCTTCGCCCAGCGTCTCGGCCTCGACGGCGGCCTTGCGGGCGCCCTCGGCGGCCAGGCGACGCTTGTTGGCCTCGGTGGCCTCGTACGCCTTGCCCTGCGGGATCAGGTAGTTGCGGCCGTAGCCGGGCTTCACGTCGACGATGTCGCCGGCGTCGCCCAACGCCTCGATCCGCTCACGAAGGATGACTTGCATGATTCACCCCCCTCAGGTCTCGAAGCCGGCGATGTACGGCAGCAGCGCCAGGTACCGCGCGCGCTTGACCGCCGTGCCCACCTGCCGCTGGTGCCGCGCGCACATCCCGCTGATGCGCCGCGGAAGGATCTTGCCGCGCTCGGTCACGAAGCGCGTCAGGGTCTTCTCGTCCTTGTAATCGATGGTGCGCGCGCCGAGCTCGCAGATCGGGCACGCCTTGCGGCTGGGACGCATCAGGCTTCCTCCCCTTCTTCTTCGGACTCCTCGTCGCGCTTGGGCTGCGGCGGCACCGGCGTGGTCGCGAGGTCGCCCTCGTTCACCACCACCAGGTAGCGGAGCAGCTCCTCGTCCAGCTTCAGGATGCGCTCGAACTCGGGGAGCGCCTCCGACGGGGCGGCGAAGTGCGCCACCACGTAGTAGCCGCTGGTCTGGTCCTCCACCGGGTACGCCATCTGGCGCTTGCCCCAGTGGTCCACCTCGGTCACGTTGCCGCCACGGGCGCCCGTGAGCAGCCCGTGGAAACGGTCGAGCTTCTGCGTCACACCTTCCTCCTCCAGCGACGGGTGGAAGATGTACACGATCTCGTAGTCCCTCAAAGTCACCTTCCTTTGGACATGAGGCCCCGCGCCGGTGAGTGCGCGGAGCAGGAGTGAAAAAAGCGCTGCCCCCCGTTTTGGAGGGCAGCATGGCAAAATAGCGGAGACAGGGCGTTCAGGCAAGCCGCGAAGCCGGCTTCAACGCCTCGTCTCGCCCTGTCTCGGCGCGGCCGGTCGCGGAGCGGGCGGCCTAGCGCGTGCGCGGTGCCCGCACCCCGATCCGCACGTCGAAGTTCTCGGGCGGGATGGGCTTGGGCGGCACGGGGCGCGCGGTGCCGGGAGCGGGGCGCGGGTTCTGAGCCATGGCCGTTTGCAGGTTGATGATTTCGACCCTCTGCGGTTCCGCTTCCTTCGTGCGCTCGTGCAGCGAGTACGGTACCGAAGCGCAGGTCAGGGCGATCACCGCAACGATGATTCCGCGGTTTGCCTGCCGAAGGTACTCGGCGCGTTCCAGGTTGTTCTCGGTGTTGCGATCCGCCGCGTCGATCAGGCGCTGTTCGAGAAAGGATTCGAACTCCCGGTCGGCGCGAAGCGGCATTCCCAGCGCGTCGTAGTGCGCCCGCAACCCGTCGTGATACTCCTTCAGCTGCGACGGGAAGGGCAGGTGCCGGTAAACGTGCCCGTGGAATGACCGCACGAGCATGTAGATCGCGACCGCGTACGCGACGCACGCCCCCGTCAGCCCTCCCCAGAAAACGCGGTCGGGAATGCCGCCGCGCGCGTCGTACCCCGTGAGCAGAACCACGATCGCGCTGCCGATCAGCGCCACGATGCCGAGCGGGAGGTTGGTGTCGCCCTGCACCGAGTTCTTGTGCTCCCACTCGGCGTTGTAGAGCTTTTCGAAGAGATCCCCTCCCACCCCGCCCGCATCCTTGCTCACCCCGTTGAACGAGGACATCGCACGGGAACGAATATACAAAGAGAACGCGGTTCTGGACAGTGCTTCCCGGTGGCCGCTTTCACGCGCGGCGTGGACAAAATCGTCGCTAACCCCCGCCCCGCAGCCGGATCAGCCCTTCCTGCGCGAGGGAGGCGACGACGGCGCCGTCGCGGATTACAGCGTGGGGTAAACGACGACGGGAGCGGGACGAAGAGACCCCGACACACCGCGCGGAACTGTTTCGGGAGGGAGATCAGGCGGCTTGCTTCGCTTCGCGGTCGCGGATGATGGCGACCAGCGCGCGCAACGCGGTATTCACCGCCTCGGAGTCGCCGAAGACGGCCGCCACGTCCGAATCGAGCCGCACGAGGTTCGTTCCCTGTGCATAGCGTTCCGCGTACTTCCCTCGAACCCCGCCCTTCAGGCTGTACTCGGGCAGGATCTCGTCTTCGGGGAGGTCGTGCTCGTCGCTCATCATTCCACCTCTCCTTCCTCGTATTCCCGGCGCTCTCGCGGCGTGACCTGTCGCGCGCTGATGATCCGGATCGCCGTCGTACGCTCGGCATGCATTACCGCCAGCAACCTTCCGCGTTCCGAACGCCCGAACAGAACGTAGCGTTGCTCAACCTGTGAATGCCGCAAATCAGGAACCGTCGCCGAGAGCGGATCCGCGAACGCACTCGCGGCCTCGTCGAAGCCGACACCGTGCTTCCGTTGGTTCTCTTCCGCCTTTTGCGGGTCCCACTCGAACTCGATGCCCATCGAGGTAACCTAGCGTTCGCCAGAACACCGGCCAAGCGTCGAGATTCCGTGGCCATGAGGTTTATCGAGCGTTCACCCCCCGCCCCGCAGCCGGATCAGCCCTTCCTGGGCGGTGGAGGCGACGACGGCGCCGTCGCGGGTGAAGAGGGTGCCGCGGGTGAAGGCGCGGGCGCCGGCGGCGGCGGGGGCGTCGCTGGCGTAGAGGAGCCAGTCGTCCACGCGGAAGGGGCGGTGGAACCAGACTGCGTGGTCGAGCGAGGCCGCCTGCACGCGCCGCATGATGAACGACAGCCCGTGCGGCAGCAGCGCGGTGCCCAGCAGCCCGTAGTCCGACGCGTACGCCATCACCACCTGGTGCAGCAGCGGGTCGTCCGGCATGCGGCCCTCCGCGCGGAACCACACGTGCTTGACGGGCTCGCGCGTCTCCGGCGCGAACGGGTCCACCGGCGCCACGGGGCGGAAGTCGATCGGCCGGTCCTGCGTGTAGACCTCGCGCAGGGGCTCGGGGATGCGCTCGGCCATCGCGCGCACCAGCGCCAGCTCGCTGGGCAGCGACTCGGGCGCGGGCGTCTCCGGCAGCGGCGCGCCGTGGTCGATCCCCTGCTCCGGCACGTGGAACGAGCAGGTGGCGGTGAAGATCTCGCGTCCTTCCTGGATCGCCAGCACGCGGCGGGTGGTGAAGCTCTTCCCGTCGCGCACCCGGTCCACCTGGTAGACGACGGGGGTGTTCACGTCGCCCGCGAGCACGAAGTAGCCGTGCAGCGAGTGCGCGGCGCGGCCCTCCTCCACCGTTCGCCCCGCGGCCACCAGCGCCTGCGCCAGCACCTGCCCGCCGAACAGCCGCCCCGAGCCGATGTCGCGGTTCTGCCCGCGGTACAGGTTCAGCTCCAGCCGCTCCAGGTCCAGCAGCTCCAGCAGCATGTCCAGCGGCTGCCAGCTCGCGCCCGATTCGATCGTCATCCGCCCGTTCCGATGTGGTCCCCGGTCGACCTCACCGGGCGAAGATAGGATGCGCCACGCGTCGGCGCGATTACCGCGGACCGCGCCGTATTCCGCATCTCCCGAACAACGGGTTTCACACGGAGTCAGCGGAGTGAGGGAGTCATGTCTCCGTTGACTCCACTCACTCCGTGTGAAACGCAGTTCGAAGCCTGGACGACGACAGGGCCCGCCCCCGTTAAGGAAGCGAGCCCTGGTCGACGTCGGACCGGCCGGGCTCAGGTGCGCGAGTCGGCGCGCTCGATGTCGGCGCCGAGGGCGCGCAGGCGGTCGTCGATGCGCTCGTAGCCGCGCTCGATCTGGCCGATGTTGTAGATGTGGCTCTCGCCCTGAGCGCCCAGCGCGGCGATCAGCAGCCCCATCCCGGCGCGGATGTCGGGGCTCTCCACCGTGCCGCCGCGCAGCTGCGAGCGGCCGATCACCAGCACGCGGTGCGGGTCGCAGAGCACCAGCCGCGCGCCCATCGCCACCAGCTTGTCGGCGAAGAACATCCGGCTCTCGAACATCTTCTCGTGGATCAGGATCGTCCCCTCGCACTGCGTGGCCGTGACCAGCGCGATCGAGGTGCAGTCCGCCGGGAAGGCGGGCCAGGGGCCGTCGTCCACCTTGGGGATGTGGCCGCCGATGTCCTGGTGCACCACCATCTCCTGTTCGCCGGGGATGAACAGGTCCTCCCCGCGGATCTCCACGTGCACGCCCAGCCGCTCGAAGCCGATCAGGATGCTGTCGAGGTGCTGCGGCGCCGCGTCCTGGATGGTGATCTCGCCCCCCGTCACCGCGGCCAGGCCGATGAAGCTGCCCACCTCGATGTGGTCGCTGGTGATGCGGAAGCGCCCGCCGCGCAGCCGGTCGGCGCCCTGGATCTTCAGCGTGCCGGTGCCGATGCCGTCGATCTGCGCGCCCATCCCCACCAGCATGTTGCAGAGGTCCTGGACGTGCGGCTCGGCGGCGGCGTTGCGGATGCGCGTGGTCCCCTT
>DASQLJ010000368.1:0-8878 GCA_035630095.1 Longimicrobium sp. | reverse complement strand
TGTTGATGGGGAACGTCCCCGCCACCCCCAGGTAGCATCCCGCCCGGGTGGTCGCGGGCGCCACCCGGCAGAGCGCCAGCCCGTCCTCGGGGTCGGCGTTCACGTCCACCAGCGCCACCGCCGCCCCGCGGATGCACGCCGGCTCGGCCTCCGCGCCGGCGCGGGCGCAGAGCTCGGCGGTGCGCCGCGGGTCGCGGCTGGCGTAGGCGGTGAGGTCGCGGCCCAGGCTGGCGTAGCACACGTGCACCATGTCGGCCTGCGCGCGCGAGCAGGCCTTGGCGGTCTGCGGGATGTCGCCGCCCACGGCGGGGAGGATGGCGGCGGTGTGGATCAGGTAGCACTGGTACCGGTACTTCGTCCCCACCACCGTGCACGGGTAGAGCAGGTCGTCCCGGTCCAGCGGCTTCCACGCGGCCGCCGCCGCCGTGCCGTGGCCGGCCGTCGCGTGGTCCGCCCCCGCCCCGTGGCCCGCCGCGGCATGGTCCGTCCCGCCGGCGGCCGCGTGGCCGGTCGACCCGTGGCCCGCGTGCCCGTCGGCCCCGGGCTTCCGCGACATGGCGGCGTGCCCTTCCGCCGTGTGGTCGGGGTGGGTGACGGCGATGATGTTCTCCATGAAAACCCCGCCGTAGCACGCCTCGCGCGCGCCGAGGTCGGCGAGCTGGTCGCAGCGGTCCAGCGCGGGCGGCACCTGGTTGCGCAGCATCGCCATCAACCCGTGCCCCAGGCCGTGGTTGCACTGGCCCCAGAGCAGCGGCTGGCCCTGGTGCGGCGCGCAGATCCCGTTCATCTGCGCGGGGGTCAGGGCGCTGCCGCGCTGTGCCACGTCCAGGAAGTAGCCCTGGATCACGCCGTGGTAGCACCCCGAGATCTGCGTGTTGGGGCAGGCGGCGAAGGTGGCGGCCACCGTTTCGGGCGTCTTGTACGCGGCGATCCCCAGCCCGTGCGCCAGGCTGTGCGCGTCGCGCCGCACCGAGGTCTCGCGCTCGGCCAGCAGGTCGAGCGTGGCCATCGCCCGCGACACGCCCGAGCGCTCCAGCACGCCGTACAGCGCCCGCTCCGCGCACTCGCGCTGCACGCCGCCCACGCGCTGGCAGCCGTTCTTCACCCAGACGGCGAGCGAATCCGGCCCCGCCGAGCTGTCGGCCTGGATGCGCGCGAGCCAGCGGTTGGTCGCCTCGGACTGCGGCGACGGGCCGGCGGCGGGCGGCGTGCAGGCGGCCAGCAGCAGGGCGCCGGCGAGGGCGAGCGGTGCGAGGCGTGGCATCAGCGGCATGGGCGTCGGGGGATGATGGAAGTGTGCGCGCCGCGCGGGGATCGCGGGGCATGGATCGATGTCGGCCCGGCGCAACTTCGCATCCGGGCGCGCGGATGGAAAGCGCCCCGCCACGTACGCGTCACGCGGCGCGGCCGACGACGGCTGTTTCCCGCGGAAAGCCGCACGACGCGGGCCATTCTCCCGGTCGATGGGGTGTGGATCCGAAGATTGCCGACGGGAGCGGCGCGGATGTCTGCGGACGCGAGACGATTCGCGGGAGGGGGAGGGTGCCGATGGGCGGCGGGACCGCGCGGAGCGGGGAACTGCGCGGACGACGGGTGGGGCGCGGGTGGCGTCGTTCGAGCACTCGATGACGGTTGGCTACGCCCCGGGCTGCGGGGCGGGATGCCGCGTCAGTCTTCGTCCGGCTCGTCCGTCGGATCCACGTGATCCGGACCGATGCCGGGGGTGTCGGCGGACGACGGGTCGCCGGGGATCCAGGCGTCGGCGAGCGAGCTGAGCCAGGCGGGGGGAACGGCGCCCTGTTCGCGGTAGACGTCGCGGAGGGCGCGCACCAGCCGCTGCACCGCCTCGGCGCGGAACTCGGCGGGGAGGTCGCGCACCAGGGCGCCGACGGCCACCTCGATCCCCTCGGGCGACAGTTCCGAGCGCGGGCGCGAGCCCTCGCGGTCCCACCACTCCTGCAGCTTCTGGCGGCTGCGCGTGTACGGCGTGCCCCCCGACAGGAACTTCTCCAGCCCGCTGGGGCTCATCCCCACCTGCCGCGCCACGGCGCGCAGCGAGGTGGCCTGCACCCGCAGCGCGACGGTTTCGCGCAGGCGCTCCAGCGAGGTGAGGGGTCGTTCGGACATTGCGGCTCTCCGCGCGGGCACCCGCGCCGCGGTTGACAAATCGGACTGAGTGAAAGCTTACTTTGTACTCTTTAGGTGCACAACCACCGCGACCCCTCTCCCGATGGCCGTTGTGGGGCGGTCCGTTCACGTGCTGGACTTGTCGCCCCGATCCGCTTAGAATAGGCCTAAAAGGAATACACACCTCTTTCTGCTCCGCGAGGGCTGCATGCCGCCGGAAAACGACGCCCCTCCCGCCCTCCCCGACGATCCCGTCATCGCCACCGGAACCCCGCTGAGGCCCGACCTGGTGTCGGGGCTGGCGCCCGACGCGGCCTTCGCCATCTGGCAGGTGCTGCGCACGCTGCGGCTGTGGACCGCCGAGCCCGAGCGCCGGCGCGACGCCATGTTCGACGCCGCGTACATGGAGACGTGGGAGCGCGCGCTGCTCACCGGCTCGCTCGACGCCGAGGTGCGCTTTCCGCTCGCCGTGATCGTGGGTGAGCTGGCAGTGCACCCCGCGGGCGAGGGGCGCCTGTCGTGGGCGTGCGTCTGCGTGGCCGACTGGGCGCTGGGCCACGGCGCCGTGCGCGCGGGGCTCGCCTTCGCCGAGGCGGCCGCGCTGGCGAGCCCGCTGCAGGCGCGCTACGCGTGGCTGGCCGGCCGCCTGCTGCGCACCCACGGCGAGGGCCGCCTGGCCGAGCGCTGGCTGCGGCGCGCCTACCGCCTCGCCGTCTCGCAGAAGGATGGCGAGACGCAGGCCCGCGCCCTGACCGCACTGGGAAACCTGTCGATGCAGCGCGGTAGCTTCCCCGCCGCGCGGGGGCTGCACACGCGCGCGCTGCGCATCAGCCGCCGCTGGCGCCTGCGCGAGCAGGAGGGGATGGCGCTGCACGACCTCTTCGTGATCGCCCAGAACGAGGGCAACCGCGAAGAGGCCGACCGCTTCGCCCGGGGCGCCGTCGCCGCGTACCGCGCGTCGCCGAGGCTGCCGAGGCTGGTGCACGACGTCGCCTATTCCTGGATCGGCCAGGGGTACGCCGGCCGCGCGCTCAATGTCCTGGAAGCGCTGCGGCCGCACTTCACCAACCCCGACCTCGCGGTCAGGCTCGTCGCGAACCTGGCGCGCGCCGCCGGGGCCACGGGCGACCGGGCACTCTTCCACCGCTACCGCGAGGAGGCGCTGGCGCTGGAGCCGCGGCTGGAAACCCGCGAGGCGGTGGCGGCGGCGCTCCTCGAGATGGGCTACGGCGCCGTGGCGCTGGAAGAGTGGGCGCTCGCGTCGGAGCTGGCCGCCAGCGCCGCCGAGGCCGCGCGCCTGCACGGCGAGGCCAACGTGCTGGTGATGGCCGAGGTCCTCGCGGATGCGGTGGCTCGCCGCGACGCGGCGTCGGTGGACGAGGTGGTGCCCGAACGGCGCACGACCGTCCCCGCCGGCGACCAGTTCGCGGCGGAGATGGTCATGCTCCTCGCCGAAGCGGGAGAAACGGTCTGAGCCGCCCGCTTCAGCGCGGCGGCGCGACGCTGCTGCTGTCGGTGTATCCACCCGATCCCATCGTGGGGAGGCCGGTATCGGCGCGGTACGTCGCGGGCGAGCGAGAAGTGGACGGGGCCGTGACGTCGGCGGCGCAGGCGGAGACGAGAAGAAGGGCGCACACGCCAAGCATTGCCTTGAGTCTCATGGTGTTCCTCCGGATGTTGGATGCGGGGGGAAAGCCGGTTGTGCAGCAAAGTTGACGCGGAGATGTGGACGCCACAACGCATCTTTCGTTTGAAATGACCGCCCCTAACGAGACTCGGACCTTGGATGAAGCAGCGTAACACCCGGCGGGTGATCGTGTTGCAGGGCATGAAGATGGGCGGCCTCGACCACGTGGCCGCCCCCTTCGCCGTGGAGCCGCCGGTGGGCTGGGGCGAGGTGGACGAGGTGGCGAAGACGGCGCCCCCCTCGGCGGTGGTGCTGCTGGACCCCTACGCCGGCCGCCGCCCCGGCGAGGCGTTCCCCCGGCTCCACGACCTGCTGCGCCGCTTCCCCTCGCTCACGGTGGTGGCCGCGTTCCCGCTGCAGGCCGAGGCGATGGGCGACGTGGACACGCTGCTTGCCTGGGGCGTGGCCGAGGTGGTGGACACCGGCCCCGAGGCCACCGCGCGCGCCCTGCACGCCCGCCTGCGCCAGGCGCACGCGCGCCCGCTCAAGCGGAAGCTCGAGCGGGCGCTGGGCGACAAGGTCAGCGGCGACGCGCGCAACCTGCTGCTCGCCGCGGCCGAGGTGGCGGTGGAGGGCGGCGGCGCGCCCGAGCTGGCCGCGCTGCTCGACGTGGCGCCGCGCACGCTCACCGAGCGCTGCGCCCGCGCCGACCTGCCGCCCCCGCGCCAGGTTCAGGCGTGGATGCGCATCCTCCTCGCCTGCATACTGCTGGACGACCCCGGCCGCACTGTGTACGCGGCCGCGTGGGCGTGCGGCTACAGCACCGACCGCTCGCTGCGGCGCGCGGTGAGCGAGTTCGTGGGGATCGGCGCGAGTGAGCTGCGCCGCGGCGGCGCCTTCGAGCAGGCGGCCAGGGCGCTGAACGCCGTGCTCTTCAGGCTGCGCGAGGAAGGCCGCGAGCGGCGCAGGGCCGAGCGCCTGGCCGGCCGCATGGCCTGACCCGGGTGGTCACGGCGGGAAACGGAGCAGCAGGGGAGATGGGCATCCCCTGCTGCTTCTGTTCGTTGGGGAGAAGGGGGATTCGGCCCCCGCGGCGGAGCCGATCATACGGATACCACGAACTCCGTTCCGCGAGCGGTTTGCGTGAGGGATTCGCGCCCGGAGGGCCGAGACGCCGGCGCGCCCGCGTCCGGCGCCGCGGGAACGAGCAGGGACATGGCGCGCCGGCGGCTCGGCGCCGTTGGCAACGGCGGTATCGTTGCCTACGGCGCGCGAAGCCCGGCCCGGAGCGCAGCGGAGGGACACGCCCGGCCCGGCTCTTCCGTTTCGGGCTCGGGCACCGACTTTTCGGACGCGGTACTACTCGAATCTCCGGTCCGCGCCGAACCACTTTCATCCCTCCGTGGATCGCGCAGCCGGTGACGACGCCACGGAAAGAAAACGGCCGCGCGTCGGGAGGACGGCGGCCGGGGAGATCGGAAGCGGGCGGCGGCGCGGGATCAGCTCCCGCCGCGATCGTCGTGAAGGTCGATCAGCCAGACGGGGCGCGGGGTGCTGGTCTCGCGGCAGCGGCGGTCGAGCACGTCCAGCATCTGCAGCATGGTGAGGCCGCGCTGCGGGCCGGGCATGTGCTGCACCAGCAGCGACAGCGCCGCGCCGGCGGACTCGCGGCTGAGCTCCGCGCTGCGGCTCTGGATCTCGCGGATGTACCACTCGGTGAGCTTGCGCGTGGTCTTCACGTACGGGTCGGCCCCGTCGATGAAGCCGCGCAGCCCCGTGGGGCTCATGCCGATGTCGCGCGCCGCGTGGCGCAGCGAGGTGGCGTCCACGTAGATCCGCGCCGCCTGGCGCAGCGTGGTGATCGATGCCCCCTCCTTGGGCGGCGGGAGCGAGCGGACGAGCCGTTTAGCCCGGAGGGTGTGCGGCATGGGACGAACGTGCAGGCGGTTGTAGAGGAGGTATCCCGCTCGAAGCTAATGGCGCCGAACGTCTACCCGCAAGGGGTTAAGCGCACTCCGGACAGCCGCCGCCCCAGCGCCGGCACGCCGTATCACAGAGGTGGACGCTGCGTGCTTCGGATCGGAACGGCGCAATCGGGACTTTCACGCCACCGCGGCGACAGGGGCGAGCACACCGATTCGTCGGCGTGCTCGCCCTCCGTGCGGCGGCTTACGACTCCGGGTCCAGCTTCAGCGCCGCGGAGTTGATGCAGTAGCGCAGCCCGGTCGGCTGCGGGCCGTCGTGGAACACGTGGCCCAGGTGCGCGTCGCAGCGGCTGCACAGCACCTCGGTGCGGCGTACGAACCACGAGCGGTCGTCGTGCGTCTCCACCGCGTCCTCCACGGCGGGGCGCACGAAGCTGGGCCACCCGCTGCCGGACTCGAACTTGTCGCCGCTGCGGAACACCTCCTGGCCGCAGCAGACGCAGCGGTACGTGCCGGGCGTGTGCTCGTTCCAGTACTCCCCGGTGAAGGCGCGCTCCGTCCCCTTCTGCCGCGTGATCTCGTACTGCTCGGGGGTGAGCTGCGCCTGCCACTCTCGATCGCTCTTCGAAATCTTCTCCGCCATCTATCCCTCCTCGCGTTTCGATCGTCGTGTTCTGCGGTGATGTACGAATACGGCCCGCCCGTGGACTCATCTCATCGCCCATCGGCAACGAAGCTGGATGGATCCGCGGCGACATCTGCACGAAATTCACCTTCGCGCCTTCACTACACATGGCAGGGAAAGTCGGTCCCGCGCGGGCGGGCACACGCCGTATCTTGTTCGATGTCCGCCGGTTACGTCGGCCGGCAACGGTGGACACAGCAGCAGGGGAGCGCTCGCCGCGCTCCCCCGCCGTCCGTCATCCCCCTGCTCCCCGGCCTCCTCGGCACTGCCCGGGCGTCGCTCAGTGCGAGGTGATCTCGATCGCGCCGCCCGCGGTGTCGCCGCCGAACTTCTGGCGCGCGTCGATGGCGGTGTAGAAGCGCACCGTGCGGATCGTGGTGATCGGGATGGAGGACAGCGCCGTGCGGGTGCCCATGCGCGTGCCGTCCTTGAACACGGCCACGTCCACCCGGGCGCTGAGCGAGTTGGGGCCGCGAGGCGTACGCAGCCACGACGGGCGCAGGTTGCGGATCAGCTCGAAGGCGTCGGAGACGCGCGCATTCCTGACCTCCTCGTAGCTGATCATGTTGAGGCTGCGCCGAGCCCGCGGCACCCGCGACGCGGCGTGATCCTCGACGCTCTGCTGCGGCGCGGCGGGCGCCGCGGCAGCGGCCGGTGTCGCGGGCGGCGGTGGCGTCGCCGGCGCCAGGGTGTCGCTCGGCGCGGTGGCGGTGGTGGTGGTGTCGGCCTGCGCGGCGGCGGGCGCGGCACGCAGGGCTGCGGCGGCGCAGAGGAGGGTGGCCAGGGCGGTGAAGCGTCGGTTCATCGGGGCCGGATCCGGTGAGAGGAGCAGGCGGAGGCGAGGTCCCGCGGTACCGCGGCAGCGAGCCGATGGAAGCATAGCGTCGATCCGCCGGCCGTCCAACCCATTCGTATCCGCCACGAGAGGCCGTCAGGATTTCTTCTTCTTCGTCTTCTTCTTGCGCGCGGCGCGGGCCACGTCGATCGCCTTGTGCAGCCACGGGCTCAGCGCGTCGGCATCCTCCAGCAGGTCGGCGGGAAGCTCGTAGTACTGCATCACCATCGTCGGATCGTCGAACGGGTTGAACGGACCCATGCCCACGGCCTCGAAGTCGCCGCGGTTGCTGTCGTCCACCTTCAGGTAGGCGTTGTCGTTGTCCAGCAGCGCGAAGAACAACCCGTCGGAGTAGATGCCCACGCCGCCGAACATGCTCCGCGACGTGACCGCCGGCACCACCCGCCCGAACTGCTCCAGCACGAACTCCCTGTACTCCGTCGTGACGGCCATACGATTTCCTCCGTCTCAACCGTTCGAGCGATTGCACGTTCAACCAGGCAGGCCCAAGGCGGCTCGTCAACGCGGCCTCGATTTCCGCCAAGGTCGCAGCGTCCACGGGGATGGGATATACCTCTTCGATCTGTTCTTCCAACCAGCTTTCGCGTCGGGTACCGGCCTTCCAACGCTCGCTGAAGCTCACAAGCCGCACGGTGTCGATCACGGGAAACGCCCATGCAGGCGGGATCTGCCGGACCCACGCGGCTGTGCGCGAGGGTAGGACGTCTCCGGGCATGGGGACGAAGGAGGTCGCCGCCTCGCTGTCGGCGAGAAATGCGCGGACGTCTACCACGGGCACGAGCAACTGCACACGCCGGGCGGCGCTGTATCGGTGCTCGGTGAGCACCACCCCGAACTCGAATTCGAACCTCTCCGTCATGTGCCGGTTCAGCCGCACGAGATGCCCGCGGATGCTGGTCCCTGTGGTGCCGGACCCTGCGCCGGAACCTATCCCGAGAGCGTACTTCAGCGCGGTCCTGACCGCGGGAATGTGCCGGGCGAGATTCAGGTGCGACGTCCCCAGCCCGTCCCCTCGTCTGAACAGGAGCGAGGAGAGGTCGACGTAGCTTCGCTCCTGGCCGGGCAGGGGTTGCCTGTCGCGCCGGTCGACGAACTCGAAGAGCGCTGCGCCATGCATGCTCTCCGTGTTCTTGGTCGTCATCAGCGCGAGCGTGCCCCCGTTCTGCTCCGGTGCTGCGCGTGAGAAGCAGGAACGGCCGAGCTGGCTTGTCGTCGCGGATGTGCCTGGCCTGGGCGGGAATGGTGAAGACGTATCCCGCCGGACGCGTTTCGCCGGGACGGAAGGTCTTTCGCATGGGACAGGGTTTAAAAGAGGTTCTTCGTTGATTTAGTTGCAGGTGACCGTACCCCTGAGAATGTCATCCTGAGCGTCGCCGCTGGACGTAAACCGTGTCTGCCACACAGCTTGGCGGCGACCGAAGGACCTGTAGGCGGGGCAGCACCACACCTGGCGGTTCAGCAGGGTGACCGCCGTCACAGTGCGCGCTCCGGACGCCTGGGTCCGAGCGCCGACTCAAGATCCTTCGGCCGCCGCCCGGCGCTCGTGCGAGTCTGGATCGGTGATGCGGCGGCGCTCAGGATGACATTTCCTTGTTCTTCCGAGTGTGTTGGCAGGTCAGGCCGACAATGCGAGCCTGCAACAAAATCTGCGATGACCC
>DASQLJ010000367.1:0-10129 GCA_035630095.1 Longimicrobium sp. | reverse complement strand
TTGACGGCGCGCATGGTGGTGGCGAACACGCGCACGCTGCGGGCGATCTGCGCCACCGTGGTCTCCGCGACGTGCAGGTCGCCGCGCGCGATCCAGTCGGCCAGGCCGCGCAGCCGCTCGTCTGCCGGCAGCGCGCGCAGTTCGGCTTCGAGCTCCGCCAGTCGCTCGGGGGCCACGCCGGCAAGGTCGTGCGTGTAGCGGAGATACAGGTCCACCTCGTCGGGCGAGCGCGACTCCCAGTCGGCCTTGGGGCCGTGCGTGTCGAGGAGCGCGACGAGGGGCACCGTTTCGCCGGCGTCGCGGAGGCGGCGGGCGATCTCGTAGGCGATGGTGCCGCCGGCGGACCAGCCGGCGAGGACGTACGGGCCGCGCGGGAAGGCGGCGCGGATGGCGGCGAGGTAGAGATCCGCCATCTCGTCCACCGTGGCCAGCGGCTCGGCGTCGTCGTTCACGCCGCGGGCCTGCAGGCCGTGGAAGGGCTGGTCGGGGCCCAGGCGCCGCGCCAGGTCGGTGTAGCGGAAGACGGTGCCGCCGGCCGGGTGCACGCAGAACAGCGGCGGCCGCGTGCCGCCCGCGTGGATCGCCACCAGCGGCGACGCGGGCCCATCCTCGGCGCCGCTCTCGATCCGCGACGCCAGGGCGCGCAGGGTGGGGCTGCGGAAGAGCTCGGCCAGCGGCAGCTCGCGCCCGAAGCGCTGGCGGATGCGCGTGGCGAGCTTCACCGCGAGGAGCGAGTGCCCGCCCAGCGCGAAGAAATCGTCGGCCGCGCCCACGCGCTCCACACCCAGCACCTCGCGCCAGACGTCGGCCAGCTCGATCTCGGTGGGCGACCAGGGCGCGACGTACCCCTCGGCCGATCCGCGCCCGTCCGGCTCGGGGAGCGCCCGGTGGTCCACCTTGCCGCTGGGGGTGAGCGGGAGCACGTCGACCGGCACGAAGGCAGCGGGCACCATGTGGTCCGGGAGGCGCGCGGCCAGGTGCGCCCTCAACCCCGCGGCGGACACGTCCCCGCCGGCGGCCACGATCCACGCCACGAGCCGCTGTTCATCCCCCGAACCCCGGGCAAGGACCACCGCCTCGCGCACCGCCGGGTGCTCCAGCAGCACCGACTCGATCTCGCCCAGCTCGATGCGGTAGCCGCGCACCTTCACCTGCTGGTCCGCACGGCCGAAGAACTCCAGCCCGCCGCCAGGAATCCAGCGCGCAAGGTCGCCCGAGCGATACCGCCGCGCACCGGGGCCGCCGAAGGGATCGGGGACGAAGCGCTGCGCGGTGAGCCCCGGCCGGCCCAGGTAGCCGCGCGCCACGCCGGCGCCGCCCACGTACATCTCCCCCACCACGCCGGCCGGCACCAGCCGCCCGCGCGCGTCCAGCACCTGCACGGAGAGGTCCGGGATCGGCACGCCGATGGGGCTGGCGGAGCCGGCCAGCACGTCGGCGCGGCGGATGACGCGGTAGGTGACGTGGACGGTGGTCTCGGTGATCCCGTACATGTTCACCAGCACGGGGCGATCGTCCCCTCGCCGCTCCACCCATCCGCGCAGCGACGCCGGGTCCAGCGCCTCGCCGCCGAAGATCACCGCGCGCAGCGACAGGGGCCGCGCGGCGCCGCCGGCGGCGGCAACCTCGTCGGCGTGCATGAGCTGGCGGAAGGCGGACGGGGTCTGGTTCAGCACCGTCACCCCCTCGCGCTCCACCAGCGCGAGGAACGCGTCGGGATTCCGGGAGACGTCGAACGGGACGACGACCAAGCGTCCGCCGTAGAGCAGCGCGCCCCATATCTCCCAGACGGAGAAGTCGAACGCGTACGAGTGGAAGAGCGTCCACACGTCGCCCGCGTCGAAGCCGAACCACGCCTCGGTCGCCGCGAAGAGGCGCGCCGCGTTCGCGTGCGTCACTTCCACGCCCTTGGGCCGGCCGGTGGATCCGGAGGTGTAGATGACGTACGCCGCGGCGTCCGCCCGCACGTCCACGGCGGGCGCGGTGGGAGGACGCGCGTCGATCTCCGCCGCGTCGCGGCGATCGAGCACCACGAGCCGCACGTCTTCGCCCGTCCCCCGGCTCTCGAGGCCGGAGGTGGTGATGACGATGCGCGTGCCGGAATCTTCCAGCATGTGAGAGATGCGCTCCTCCGGGTACGCCGGGTCGAGCGGGAGGTACGCGGCGCCGGCCTTGAGGATGGCGACGATCCCGACCACCGTCTCCAGCGAGCGCTCCACGCACAGGCCCACGCGATCACCCGGCGCGGCGCCGAGCGATGCCAGGTGATGCGCGAGGTGGTTGGCGCGCGTGTCCAGCTCGGCGTAGGTGAGGGATGCGTTTTCGAACGTCACCGCCACCGCGTGCGGCGTGAGGGCCACCTGCCGCGCGAAATGGACGTGCAGCGGCGCATCCACCGGGAACGAGGCGGCGGGGCGGGCGCGCGCTTCCAACTCGGCGCGTTCCTCCGGCGGCATCAGCGGCAAGTCGGCGACGAGCGCGTCCGCATCGTCCGTGGCGGCGGCGAGCAGGGTGGCGAAGTGGGTGACGAAGCGCTCGACCGTCGCGGCGTCGAACAGGTCGGTCGCGTACTCCGCGGCGCCGTAGGTCTGCCCCCCGGACTGGAAGAGGGTGAGGGAGAGGTCGAACTTGGCCGCCTCGCCCTCCCGGCCGATCGGCGCGAGGTCGAGGCCGGCGAGGCGCGGGCCTTCGCGCGGCACGTTTTGCAGCGCGAACATCACCTGGAAGACGGGCGAGTGGCTGAGCGAGCGCTCGGGCTGCAGCTCTTCCACCAGCTTCTCGAACGGCACTTCCTGGTGGTCGAACGCACCGAGCGCCGCCTCGCGCACCCGCGCCAGCAGCGCACGAAAGGTGGGCTCGCCGCGCAGGTCGCCGCGCAGCGCCAGCGTGTTGGCGAAGAAGCCGATCAGCGGCTCCACGTCGGCGCTGGTGCGGTTGGCGATGGGGGTGCCGACGACGACGTCTTCCTGCCCCGACCAGCGCGAGAGCACGGCCTGGAAGGCGGCGAGGAGGACCATGAACGGCGTGGCGCCCTCGCGGCGGGCGAGCGCGTCCACCCGCGCCATCAGCTCGTCCGGCACGCCGAAGCCGAGGGTGGCGCCGCGATGGCTCTGCACCGCGGGGCGCGGGCGGTCCGTCGGCAGCTCCAGCAGCGCGGGCGCGCCGGCCAGCGCCTCCTTCCACCAGCGCACCTCCGCCTCCAGCGCGGCGCCGGACAGGCGGCGGCGCTGGCGGGCGGCGTGAACGCCGTACTGCACCGGCAGCGGCGGCAGCGGCGAGGGGCGGCCGGCGGCGTACGCGTCGTACAGCGCGTGCAGCTCGCGCAGGAGCACGCCGCTGCTCCAGCCGTCGCTCACCGCGTGGTGCAGCGTCCACAGCAGCGCGTGGTCGTCGTCCGCGATCCGCACCAGCATCGCGCGGAAGAGCGGGCCGGCGGCGTCGGCATCCGCGTGGGAATTTGCGAGTGAGCTCGCGGCTACAGGGACACGCAGTCCGCCTCCGGGGACTTCCACGGCATCCGCGTCTCCACCCCCGCGCCTGGCACCGGCGGAGAGGCTGAACGGGCGCGCGGCTTCTTCGCTCGCGATGCGGCGCAACTCGTCGTCGGAAATCCCGGGGCGTTCGATCAGCGGGAGATGGAATTCGCCCGCGGGGGCGACCACCTGCACGGGCTCGTCGTCGCCGCGGGTCTCGATGCGGGTACGGAGCGTTTCGTGGCGGCGGACGATCTCGCCCAGCGCGCGCTCCAGCGCCGGCACGTCCAGCGCGCCACGGATGCGGTACGCGGCGGGGAGGTTGTACGCCGCGCTGCCGGGATCCAACCGATCGAGCAGCCACAGCCGCCGCTGGGCGAAGGAGAGCGGGTAGACGCCGGCGGGAAAGTGCCCAGTGCCAGGTGCCCAGTGCCCAGTGTCCGCGTCGAGGGCGGAATCGTCGTCCACCGCATCCGGAGGTTCGGCGTGGCGGGCGTCGACCTCCACGGCGAGCGTGGCGATGGTGGGGGCGGCGAAGACGGTCTTCACCGGCAGGGCGATGCCGAAGCGCTGGCGGATGCGGGAGAGCACCTGCGTGGCGCGGAGCGAGTGGCCGCCGCTGGCGAAGAAATCATCCTCCACCCCCACTTCGTGGCCCAGCACCTCGCGCCAGATCTCCGCCAGCGCGGCTTCCGTCTCCGTGCGCGGCGCGGTGCGCGCTTGCTCGGCGGCGGAGTCGGGCTCGGGGAGGGCGCGGCGGTCGACCTTGGCGTTCTGCGTGAGCGGAAGGCGCTCGAGGGTGACGAACGCGGCGGGGATCATGTACTCCGGGAGCGCGGCGCGGAGGTGGGCGCGCAGGGCTTCGGGGTGGATGGTCCCAGCAGCAGCAGCAGCGGTCAGATCGTCTTCTGCTCGATGGGTTGTGTCGGGGGTCGCCGGTCCCGTGGGCCCCCTCCCTGGCTCGTTCCTCGCCTGTCCCTCCCCCGTAACTGCACGGGAGAGGGACGGTCCGGGGGCCTGCGGGGTCGTAGTGTATTCCTCGGCGGTTTCGTGGCCGGGGGGGCTGGGCGGCTCCGTTCGCTGGGGGACGACGTAGGCGACGAGGCGGCGGTCGGGGGCGTCGCCGCGGGCGATGACGACGGCTTCGCGGACGGAGGGGTGGCGGGCGAGCTGGGCCTCGATCTCGCCCAGCTCCACGCGGAAGCCGCGCACCTTCACCTGCTGGTCGGCGCGGCCCATCGGCTCCACCTCGCCGTCGGGGCGGTAGCGGCCCAGGTCGCCGGTGCGGTAGAGCACGTCGCCCGCGTCCGCGCGCCAGGGATTGGGGATGAAGCGCTGGGCGGTCAGATCGGGATCGTTCAGGTAGCCGAGCGCCACGTGCGGGCTGCGCAGCCAGATCTCGCCCACCTCGCCGATGCCGGCCGGGTCGCCGGCCGCGTTGCGCACCAGCAGCTGCACGCCGGGGATGCCGCGGCCCAGCGGGATCACCTCGCGCTCGCGGCCGTCCGCGTCGGTGCGCGCGACGTGGTAGGCGACGGCGCGCTGGGTCTCGGTGGAGCCGTAGTAGTTGATGACGGTGAGGCCCGGCGCCAGCCGAACCAGGCGCTCCACGTCGCCGCGGGTGAGCACGTCGCCCACGAAGAAGGCGCGGCGCAGCGTGTCGATCGGCGCGGCCTGCTCCACGCCGCCGGGGACGTCGGCGATGAGCTGGCCCATCGCGGGCGTCAGGTGCGCCACGGTGACGGCAGACTCGCGCAGCCAGCCGGCGAGGTAGCCCGGGGCGCCGACTTCGTCCGGCTCGGGGGCGATGATGGCGGCGCCGAGCTGCAGCGGGGTGAACACGTCGCGGTGCAGCGGGTCGTGCGCCAGCCCGCTCAGCATGCTGAAGCGGTCATCTGCCGTGAGGCCGAAGGTCTCCGCCAGCCACGGGGTGAAGTGCGTGAGGCTGCCGTGGCGGCCCATCACCGCCTTGGGCGTGCCCGTGGTGCCGCTGGTGAAGGAGAGGTAGGCGAGGGTGTCGGGGCCGATCAACTCGGCGGCCTCCTGGGCGCGGCGCGCTTGATCGTCCGCGGAACTGGCATCCCCCAGGTTCTGCGTTGCGTCAGACACCACGGTGGATGCGGGCGCCGCGGGCCCTCTCCCTGGCTCGTTCCTCGCCTGTCCCTCCCCCGAACTGCAGGGGAGGGACGGTCCGGGGGCCTGCGGGGCGTCGGCGCACTCGGCGGCGGACGGGTGGTCGGGGGTGGAGGGCGGGCTTGCCGGCGCGTCCGCGACGGTGTCGTGGACCGGGGTATAGATCCTTCGGGCTGCGGGCGTTTGCGAGGCCGAAGCTTCGGCGTGGTCGCCCTCAGGATGACATGCTCGGGGGGCGAGAGGGATCTCGCAGCGGATGGTCCGGGCGAGGGCGGCGGCGACCTCCGGTGGCACCTCCGGCGCGGCGGTGATGCGGAGGAAGGCGGCGGGGGTGGCGATGCGCAGGTAGTCGACCAGGCGGCTGGGCGGGTACGCGGGGTCGAGCACCAGGAAGGCGGCGCCGGAGCGGAGCGTGCCCAGCAGCGCGCGGACCAGCGCGGCGCCGCGGTGGCCCCAGATCGCCACGACGTCGCCCGGCTGCACGCCGGCCTCCACCAGGCAGCTGGCGATGTGGGCGGTGGCGGTGTCGAGCTCGGCGTAGGTCCAGCGCTCGCGCGGGTCCTCCACGGCCAGCGCGTCCGGCGTCTCAGCCGCGCGGCGGGCGAAGAGGGCGGGGACGCTGCCGCGCCACGCGGTGGACAGCGGCTCGGACGGGTTCGGGAGCACGCCACGCGCCGCGGCGGAGAGCAGCGACAGGCGCGTGGCGGCAGTATCGGGATCCGCGACGGCTTGCGAGAGGATGGCGCGGAGCTGGGTGAGCATCTCGCGCATCCGGCCGGCGTCGAACAGGTCGCGCGCGTACACCAGGCGCAGCGCCAGGCCGTCCGGCGTCTCCATCGCGTACAGCGTCAGGTCGAACTTGCTGGTCTGCTCGCCCGCGCGCCCGTGCGCCTCCACCTCCACGCCGGCGAAATCCACCGATCCGCCGGCGTAGTTCTCCAGGTTCAGCATCACCTGGAAGATGGGGGTGTGGCTCAGGCTGCGGCGCGGCTGCAGCTCGTCGAGCAGGCGCTCGAAGGGGACGTCCTGGCGTGCGTAGGCGTCCAGCGTCGTCTTGCGCACGCGCCGCAGCAGCTCGCGGAACGTGGGCTCGCCGGAGAGATCGGTGCGCAGCGCGAGCGAGTTGAGGAAGAGGCCGATCAGCCGCTCGGTCTCCGCCCGCGTGCGGCCGGCGATGGGGGTGCCGACGACGACGTCGTCCTGCCCGGAGAGGCGCGCGAGGACGAGCGAGAAGGCGGCGAGCAGCGTCATGAACAGCGTGGCGCCTTCGCCCTGCCCGAGCGACTGGAGCGCGGCGAGCTCGTCCGCCGGCAACAGCATCGCCTCGGCGGCGCCGCGGTAGGCCTGCTGCGCGGGGCGCGGGCGGTCGGTGGGCAGCTCCAGCAGCGGCGGCGCGCCGGCCAGCGCGCCGCGCCAGTACGCGAGTTGGCGATCGAGCACGTCGCCCGTGAGCCACGCGCGCTGCCACGCCGCGTAGTCGCCGTACTGCACCGGGAGATCGGGGAGCGGCGACGGCCGGCCAGCGGCGAAGGCGGCGTAGAGCGTCGCCATCTCGCGGAAGAGGATGCCGAGCGACCAGCCGTCGCCCACCACGTGGTGCAGGTTGAAGGCGAAGAGGTGCTCATCGTCCGCCGTTTTCACCAGCACCGCGCGCAGCAGCGGCCCGCGCGCGAGATCGAACGGGTCGGTGAACGGCTGGCGGACGATGCGGTCGACCGAGGCGCGCCGTTCATCTTCCGAGAGGGCGGTTAGATCGTGGGTGGGGAGATGGAAGGCGGTCGACGGCTCGAGCGTTTGCGCGTCCGAAACCACGTCCACCGAGGCGAGGAAGTCCACGGGGGATGCGGGCGCCGCGAGCCCTCTCCCTGGCTCGTTCCTCGCCTGTCCCTCCCCCGAACTGCAGGGGAGGGACGGTCCGGCGGCCTGCGGGGGATCGGCGTGGGGGCCGGGTTCCGCGTGGCCGGGGGCGGGGGGGAGGACGCGCTGGACGGGGACGCCGTCGACCTCGGGGAATACCGTGCGCAGGGACTCGTGGCGGCGGACGATCTCGGCGAGGGCGCGGGCCAGCGCATCGGCGTCCAGCGCGCCGCGGAGGCGGTAGACGGAGCCCATCGTGTAGACGGGGCTGCCGGGCTCCAGGCGGTCCACGAACCAGAGGCGCTCCTGCGCGAACGACAGCGGCAGGTCGCCCGTGCGATCCACGGGGACGATCGGGGGCGCGGCGGCGTCCGCGCCGGTGCCGGCGAGGCGGTCGATCTCGGCGGCGAGGGCGGCGAGGCGGGGGGATTCGAACACCGCGCGCAGCGGCAGCTCCACGCCGAACGCATCGCGGACGCGCGAGAGCAGGCGCGTCCCCAGCAGCGAGTGCCCGCCCAGCGCGAAGAATCCATCCTCCGCACCCACGCGCTCCATCCCCAGCAGCTCGCCCCAGATCGCGGCGAGCGCCACTTCCGTCGGCGTGCGCGGCTCCACGTGCTCGGCGGCGGTGACGTCGGGCTCGGGGAGTGCGCGGCGGTCCACCTTGCCGCTGGCGGTGAGCGGGAGCGCGTCCAGCACCACCCACGCCGCCGGCACCATGTGCTGCGGCAGCGTGCGGCGCAGGGCGTCGGCCACCTCGTCCGCCGAGATCTCGCGCCCGTCGGCGGGGATGAGGTAGGCGACGAGGCGCGGGTCGCCGCCGGGGCCGCGGGGCGCGGTGAGCACCGCCTCGCGCACGGCGGGATCGGCCGCGAGCGCCGCCTCGATCTCGCCCAACTCGATGCGCAGCCCGCGAATCTTCACCTGGAAGTCGAGCCGCCCCAGGTATTCCACCACCCCCGCGGCCGTCCAGCGGGCGCGGTCGCCCGTGCGGTACAGCCGCGCGCCGGGGGACGCCGAGAAGGGATCGGGGATGAAGCGATCCGCCGTGAGCGCCGGCCGGCGCCAGTACCCGCGCCCCACCTGCACCCCGCCGATGTGCAGCTCGCCCGGAACGCCGAGCGGCGTCGGCCGTCCGGCGGGGTCGAGCACGTGGATGGCCGTGTTCGCCACCGGCCGGCCGAGCGGCACGGCGGACGATACGTCGTCCGGCGCGCAGGGGTGCCAGGTGACGTCGACCGCGGCCTCGGTGGGGCCGTAGAGGTTGTGCAACTCGGCGCCCGGCAGCCGCGCGAAGAAGCGGTCGCGCAGCGCGGCCGGGAGCGCCTCGCCGCTGCTCATCACCCGGCGCAGCGTGGTGCACGCCGCTGGCGAGCCGTCGTCCAGCCAGTGCTGGAGCATCGAGGGGACGAAGTGCGCGACCGTCACCCCCGCGCGCATGATCTCGTCCGTCAGCCGCGCGGGCTCGCGGTGCGCGCCGGGCGCGGCGACGGCCAGGCGCGCGCCGGCCATCAGCGGCCAGAAGAACTCCCAGACGCTCACGTCGAAGCTGAACGGCGTCTTCTGCAGCACCACGTCGTCCGCCGTGAGCCCGAACGTCTCCTGCATCCACAAGATGCGGTTGACGACGCCGCGGTGCGCGTTGGCGGCGCCCTTGGGCCGGCCGGTGCTGCCGGAGGTGTAGATGACGTACGCGAGCGAATCGGGATCGATCTCCCAGTCGATCGGTGCGTCCGGTGCGTAGAGCGAATCTCCGTGCATTCGGCGGCCGGCCCCCTCCCCCCGGCCCCCTCCCCCGCTGGGCGCGGGAGAGGGGGGGAACTGCGACACGGGCGAGGTGTCGCGATCTTCCGTGTTGTCCTTTTTGTCCTTTGATGCAGATCCATCCAGTGCGACTGACTCCACATCCTCGGGCAGATCGTCGATCAGGCGCTGCTGGGTGAGGACGAGGCGCGCGCCTGAATCCTCCAGCATGTAGGCGATGCGGTCCGCGGGGTACTCGGGGTCGATGGGGACGTAGAAGGCGCCGGCCTTGAGGATGCCGTAGAGCGCGATCACCATCTCCAGCGAGCGCTCCATGAACACCGCGACCGGCGTCTCCGCGCCGATGCCGCGGGCGCGGAGGGAGCGGGCGAGCGCGGTCGACCGGGCATCGAGCTGCGCGTACGTCAGCGACGCGTCGGCGAAGGTGACGGCGACCGCGTCCGGGGTGCGCGCCACCTGCGCGGCGAAGAGCGAGGGGAGCGTGGCGGAGCGATCGCGCGCGGCGGCGGGGCCGGCGGCCAGGCGACGCAGCTCGTCCGCCTCCTCCGCGCGCAGCAGTGGCAGGTCGCCGATGCGCGTCTCGGGGCGGGCGAGCGCGGCGTCGAGCAGCACGGCGAAGTGGCCGAGCATCCGCTGCATCGTCGCCGCGTCCCACAGGTCGGTGGCGTACTCCACGCTGCCGGCGGTGCGGCCGTCCTGCTGCACCACCGTGAACAGCAGGTCGAAGCGCGCGGAGTGGCGCGCGCGGGCGACGGGCTCCACCAGCGCCGCGCCCAGCCGCTGCGGCCCCGCGGCGGCCGGGCCGGCGCCGCCCAGGTTCTGCAGGACGAAGGCGACCTGGAAGAGCGGCGTGTGGCTGAGCGAGCGCTCGGGGTTCAGCTCCTCGACCAGCTTCTCGAAGG
>DASQLJ010000366.1:0-11799 GCA_035630095.1 Longimicrobium sp. | reverse complement strand
GGACATTCCCTTCGAGCAGGTGGTGGAGCTCGTCCAGCCGGCGCGCAGCATGGCGCACGCGCCGCTCTTCCAGGCGATGTTCACCTGGCAGAACGCCCCCGGCGGCGGCGCCGGGCTTCCCGGCCTCACCCCCGCGCCGCTGGGGCCGGCCGAACCGCCGGACCGGCCGGCCGCGGGACCGATCGCGTCGGCCTCGTTCGCGCAGGCGACGGCGAATGCGACGGCGAACGTCGACCTGTCGCTCGTGCTCTCGGAGCGCGGCGGGATGATCGCGGGGGGCGTGACGTACGCCACCGCGCTCTTCGACCGCGAGACGGTGGAGCGCTACGCCGGATACCTGCGGCGGGTGCTGGAGGAGATGGCCGCGGACGAGACCCGGCGGGTGGACCGGCTGGAGATCGTCGCGGAGGACGAGCGCCGCCGGATGGTGGAGGAGTGGAACCGGACGGACGCCCCGGCTCCCGGCGAGTCGTGCGTGCACGCCCTCTTCGAGGCGCAGGCCGAGCGCGCGCCCGACGCGGAGGCCGTGGTCTTCGACCGCGAGCGCCTCACCTACGCCGCGCTGAACGCGGCCGCCAACCGGCTGGCGCGGCGGCTCCGCGCGGCCGGCGTGGGCCCCGAGGCGCGCGTGGGCGTGATGCTGGAGCGCTCCGCCGAGCTGGTGGTCGCGCTGCTGGCGGTGCTGAAGGCGGGCGGCGCGTACCTCCCGCTCGACCCGGCGCTCCCCGCCGCCCGCCGCGCCGCGCTGGCGGCCGACGCGGGCGCCGCCGTGCTGGTGACGCGCGAGCCGGCGCTGGAGGGCTTCGCCGGGACGATCGTCTCCCCGGCGCAGGCGGACGGGGAGGACGGCGACGACCTCGGGCTCGACGTCCCGGCCGCCGCGCTGGCGTACGTCATCTACACCTCCGGCTCCACCGGCACCCCCAAGGGCGTGGGCGTGGCGCACGCCGAGGCGGCCGCGCACTGCCGCGCGGCGGCGGCCGCGTACGGGCTGACGCCGGCCGACCGGGTGCTCCAGTTCGCCGCGGTGGGCTTCGACGTCTCGGTGGAGCAGGTGCTGGCCCCGCTCTCGGCCGGCGCCTGCGTGGTCGTGCGCGGGAACGAGGTTCCCACCCCGCTGGAGCTGGCGCGTCGGGCGGCGGCGCAGGGGCTCACCGTCATCAACCTCCCCACGGCGTACTGGCACCAGCTGGCGGCGGACCGCGACGCGCTGGAGCTGCTCGCCGGCTCGGTGCGGCTGGTGATCGCCGGCGGCGAGGCGATGAGCCCGGCTGCGACGCGCGAGTGGGCGGCCGGCCCCGCGGCCGGCGTCCGGCTGCTGAACGGCTACGGGCCCACCGAGACGGTGGTCACCTGCACCGGGTACGACGTCCCCGCCGCGCTCCCGGACGGGGCGGTGCACGTCCCCGTGGGCCGCCCCTTCGGCGGGCGGACGGCGTACGTGCTGGACGGGCGGGGCGAGCCGGCGCCGCTGGGCGTTCCCGGCGAGCTGTGCATCGGCGGGGTGCTGGCGCGCGGCTACCTGGGCCGGCCGGCGGCGACCGCGCAGGCGTTCGTCCCCGACCCGTTCTCCGCCACGCCGGGCGCGCGGATGTACCGCACCGGCGACCGCGCCCGCTGGCTGGCCGCGGGGGAGCTGGAGTTCCTGGGGCGGCGCGACTTCCAGGTGAAGATCCGCGGCTTCCGCATCGAGCCGGGCGAGATCGAGGCGCGGCTGGCCGAGCACGAGGGCGTGCGCGAGGCCGTCGTCGTCGCCCGCGAGGATGTGTCCGGCGACCGGCGGCTGGTGGCCTACGTGGTCGCCTCGTCCCCCGTGGAGGCCGACGCGCTGCGCGCCCACCTGGGCGCACGGCTCCCCGAGCACATGGTGCCGGCGGCGTACGTGGCGCTCGACGCCTTCCCGCTGACCCCCACCGGCAAGGTGGACCGGAGGGCGTTGCCCGCGCCCGAAGGCGACGCGTTCGCGCGGCGCGGCTACGAGGCGCCGGTGGGGGAGACGGAGGAAGCGCTGGCGGAGATCTTCGCCGAGGTGCTCGTCGTGGAGCGGGTGGGCCGCCACGACAACTTCTTCGAGCTGGGCGGGCACTCGCTCCTGGCGGTGCGCGTGATCTCGCGCGTGCGGCAGGTGCTGGGGGTGGAGGCTCCGCTGGCACACCTGTTCTCGCATCCGACGGTGGAATCGCTTTCCGCGCGTCTGAGCGAGCCGGAGCGCCAGCTCCAGGTCGACCGGGCGATCGCCATCCGTTCGTCCGGTTCGCAGCCCCCGCTCTTCCTGGCGTACGAGGGGACGGGGTCGACGCTCTACGCGCAGGTGCTGCACCCCCACATCGACGCCGAGATCCCGGTGTACGCGCTCCCGGCGCCGTCGCCGTCGGAGCCGCCCCTGCGCACCGTGGAGGGGATGGCGACACGCCTGGTGCGGATGATCCGCGAGGTGCAGCCCTCGGGGCCGTACCGGCTGGCGGGGTGGTCGTTCGGGGGCGTCCTCTCGTACGAGGTCGCCGCGCAGCTGATCGGCCGCGACGAGGTCGTCGAGTTCGTGGGGATGTTCGACAGCTACCACCCCGTTCGCGTCGGCGCCGTGTCGCACGATGCGGCGCAGGAGCACGCGCTGCTGCTGCACGTGCTCCGGATGGCCGAAGCCGTGGAGCCGAGCGGGCGCGCGGACCCCGACGAGGCGGGCGTCGCCACCGGCGGCGTGGACCTGGAGACCTTCGTCACGCGGTGCCGCGAGAAGGGGCTCCTCCCCGGCCACGTGACCGTGGAGCAGGCGGGGCAGATGCGCGACCGCCTGCGCGACCACCAGCGCGCCCTGGGCGAATACGCGCCGCTCCCGCTCCCGGTGGCCGTCCACCTCTTTCCCGCCCGGCAGAGCGCCGACCCCGATCCGTCGCGCGGCTGGCAGGCCACGCTTCCCGCGGCGCAGCTCCGGGTCACGCCCGTGCCGGGGACGCACCTGTCCATGATGCGGGCGCCGAACGCGGCCACCCTCGGCGAGGCGCTGTCGCGCGCGCTCGGCCGGGCGCGGGACGCCGCGGCGCCGCTCTCCGCCGGGGACCGTTCGCCCCTCGTGACGCTCCAGGGCGGGGCGGGCGGCGCCGCGCCCCTCTTCTGCGTGCCGGGCGCGGGGAGCGGCGTCACCACCTTCATGGACCTGATGTGGGCGCTGGGCCCGTCGGTGCCGCTCCAGGGGCTCCAGCCGCGCGGGCTGGACGGCGAGACGCCGCCCCACGCCACCGTCCAGGCGGCCGCGGAGCACAACCTCCGCGCGCTCCGCGAGGCCTGCCCCGCGGGGCCCGTCCACCTGCTGGGCCACTCCTTCGGCGGGTGGGTGGCGCTCGAGATGGCGCTGCGGCTCCACGAGGCCGGACGCCCCGCCGCGTCGCTCACCATCCTGGACAGCGAGGTGCCGGACGATTCCGAGGCCGTGATCCGCGAGTACGGCGGCAGGGAGGCCTTCCTGAAGCTGGTGGAGGTCCTGGAGCTGACCGTGGAGCGGTCCCTCGGGATCGGGCCCGCCGAGGTCGCCTCGCGCGACGAGGCCGGGTGGCTGAAGCTCCTTCACGGGAAGATGGTCGGGCTCGGCCTCCTGGGCGCGCGCACGACGCCCGAGGTGCTGGCCGATCCGTTCCGGACGTTCGCGCGGTGCCTGCGCACCACCTACCGTCCCTCGGGCGTCTATCCCGGCCGGCTCCGCCTGGTGCTCGTCGACGATCCCGCGAAGGACGAGGCGGCCAACCGCGCGCACTTCGCCGAGGTCGAGCGGGGATGGAGGGAGTGGGCGCCCGGGCTGGTGTTCTCGGCCGGCGCGGGGAACCACGTCACCGCGCTGAAGCTGCCGCACGTGGCGGTGCTGGCCGGGCTCCTCGCCGAGGAGGCGCGGCGGGGGGGCGGCGGGTCATCGTGGCTGACCGAAGCGCTCGAGTCGGGGGTGACCGTTCCCGGATGATGTCCGCGGATGGCTCGAAGCGCCCTTCAGTCCAGGGGGTGTGGAGAGCCGATCGAATCGACGTGCACCTCCTGGGCGAAGCGCGCGTTCGCGGGCGTGCCTGCTCGCGCGTTGTGGAGTCGAAGGCGGCGCCCGGTGCACCATCCTCTCCATCGCCCGACGTTCTCGACCTTCCAGCGGGTGGCCCCCCCGGGGAGGATACCGGGAAATGGAAATGGGTGGGGAGCTTGTCGAACCAGCCGTGGATCGGGCAGGGACGGTTCAGATGCTCCGGTTCGATTCCCGGCTGGACGGCAAGGTGGAATGCGGTCTCCGACAGGGGATCATCCTCCGGGTCGCATTCGACACCGTCGGTTGTCGCACACTCGGCAGGCACTCGTGCGGACGGGCGGCGCAGCCCGTCCGCCGCACCGGCTCCGCCGCCCGCCGCACCATTGGCGTCTCGATCGGCGCACCTTTCAAGCCGTTATGGCAACGCCACACCTTGTGGCGTGGGTTGCGTTTTTCGGCGAAGAACGATTAGCTTTTTTCCAGACGAACAGGCGACGGTTTACCTGCCGCATCGAACGTTATGCGCCAGGGTGCGTACGGTTCGCGCCGGAAGGGGGCGACGCCTTCCCCGTCGAGACCGGAACGGCCGGCGCCCCGGCCCGGAGCCGGGTCGCGTCCACGCGCGCGCCGGATTGAGGCTACGGCCCCCATCCCCCGCGCGATGGCGTCAGCCGATCCCGCCCGCCTGAAGCAACGAGAGGCGACGCATGCCGACGGACGTGAAGGAAGACACCCGCACCTGCATCGTCCTGGTCAACCACGAGGAGCAGTGCTCGCTCTGGCTGGCGGACAAGGAGATCCCCCCGGGCTGGTCGGCCGTGGGCAAGCCGGGCTCCAGGGAGGAGTGCCTGGCGTACGTCGAGGAGGTGTGGACCGACATGACGCCGAAGAGCCTGCGGAAGCAGACCCAGGAAGCCTGATCCGGCGGGACGCCGCGGCGCTCGCGCGGGCCCTCCGCGCCGGTGCCGGAGATCGTGTGAGCGCCCCGCATCCGCGCCGATCCCGGTGCCCGCACCGGCGGACGACCAGCCGTTCCCGCGGCTTGGGAGGGAGCCGCCGAACCGCGGTCCCCGTCGAGGTCGCCCCGGCAAGGTGCCGCCAGGCTCCCCCCGCTGTCATCCCGAGGGCGCGGCGCACGGAACCATCTGCCGCATCGGAGCTTGCGCGCCCGGAGGAGCGATGGTCGGATGCCGCGCGGAACCCGGAAAGTCCGGCGCCCGCACGGGCCACGGATCCTTCGGGGCGACGGCAGCAGGGTCGAGGTTGGGGCAACCCCCTTCCGAGAGGGTGCCGCACGCCTTCGGCCTCGAACGGCGGCGGCCGCGAGAACGGCCGTGCCCGGCGCACGTCCGCCGGGACCGCGTCGTTCCGGAACGGATCGGGAGATCGGGAAGTAGAGGATTCGGACCCGGGGATCTCGAAGGCCGGCACGGCGGGCGGCGAGCGCATCGAGCGCCGGACAACCATCACCCAACGGATCGCACTCAATGACGCTGCACGCCGAGCCCGCACCCGGCCTCTTCCCGGTCCCCGCCGTCGCCCTTCGCCCGGACGCGGCGCGGACCCGGCACGTCCTCTCCATCCTCGACCTGTCGCCGGGGGAGGTGCTCTACCTGGCCCGGCGCGCAGTGCGGATCAAGCACGCCCCCGCCGCGCCGCAGACCCTGCGCGGGCGCACCGTGGGCATCTACTTCCGGAAGACCTCCACCCGCACCCGCACCGGCTTCGTGGTGGGCGCCGGGCGGCTGGGGGCCACCGTGGCCACCTTCGGCCCGGCCGACCTGCAGACCACCACGGGGGAGACGCTGGAAGACACCGCCCGCACCTTCGCCGGGTACCTCGACGTGCTGGTGATGCGCACCAACGAGAGCGTGGAGGAGATGAAGACCTTCGCCGCGCACCCGGGGATGTCGGTGGTCAACGCGCTCTCCTCCGACGAGCACCCCACGCAGGCGCTCGCCGACCTGGCCACCCTCCTGGAGCACTTCGGGCGGCTGGAGGGGCTCGACCTCCTCTACTGCGGCGAGGGGAACAAGACCGCCGCCGCGCTGGCGCTGGCGCTGAGCCGCATCCGCGGGACGCGGCTCACCCTGGCCACGCCGGCCGGGTACGGCCTCGACCGGCGGACGCTGGCGATCGCGCGGGCGCAGGCCGCCGAGCAGGGCGCGGCGGTGGAGGAGACGCACGACGCCGGTTCCCTCCCGCGCGGGGTGGACGCGGTCTACACCAGCCGCTGGCAGGAGATGGGGGTGGGGAAGCCGGACCCCGAGTGGAAGACCCTCTTCCGGCCGTTCGCCGTCACCCGGGCGCTGATGGAGCGGGTGTCGAAGCCGCGTGGGACGGTGTTCCTGCACGACCTTCCCGCGGTGCGAGGCGAAGACGTGGCCGACGAGGTGCTCGACGGGCCGCAGAGCCTGGCCTGGGTGCAGGCCCAGCACAAGATGTGGAGCGCCATGGCGGTGATGGAGTGGTGCGGCGCGGGCGTCGTGGACGCCGAGATCTCCTCCCCCTCCTGACCCCGGCCATGCAGCCCGCACTCCTCCTGGACACCCGTGACGCCGCCGCGAACCCCGCGCCGGAAGCCCCGCGCGCAGCCCCGTGCGCCGCGCCGGGCGCGGACGGCTTCCGCGTGGGGCGCGGCGAGATCCACGCGCACCACGGCGAGATCGTGCAGGGGATGTTCTACTCGAGCGACGGGACGGTGGAGCACGGGCTGGTCACCCTCCCGTGCACCCTGTTCCGCACCGGCGTCCGCTTCCGTCCCCTGCGCTCGGGGCCGCTCACGGTGGAGCCGGGCGACCGCTCGCGGGCGAAGGCCGCCGCCCGGCTCACGCTGGCCGCGCTGGGGCGCACCGGGTGGGGCGGGGCGATCCGGATCGAGAGCAACGTCCCCGTCCAGTGGGGGTGCGGCTCGTCGACCACCGACGTGCTGGCCACCATCCGCGCGGTCGCCGACGCCTTCGGCGCGGTGCTGGAGCCGGAGTGGGTCGCGGGGCTGGCCGTGGCCGCCGAGACCGCGTCGGACTCGCTGATGTTCGGCCCCGGCCGCGCGGTGCTCTTCGCGCAGCGCCGCGGCCGCGTCCTGCTGGACCTGGGCGGGCCCCTCCCCGCGGTGCGGGTGCTGGGCTTCAACACCGAGGGCGAGTGCGGGGTGGCGACGCTCACCCTGCCGCCCGTCCCCTACACCGCGTGGGAGATCGAGGCCTACGGGCCGATCCTGGGGCTGCTGCGCCGGGCGGTGGAGCGGCAGGACGCCGCGCTGCTGGGCCGGGTGGCCACCGCCAGCACCCTGATCATGCAGCGCCACCGCCCCAAGCGGCACATGTCCGAGCTCCTCCGGCTGGCGCGGGAGGCGGGCGCGCTGGGGGTGCAGGTGGCGCACAGCGGCACCGTGGCCGGCTTCCTCTTCGCGCCCGGCGCCGGGGCCGACGCCGGGATCGAGCGCGCGCGCGACGGCCTCGGCCGGCTGGGGGTGCCCGCGAGCTGGGAGTTCTCCACCGGGCCCGCCCCGCACCCGGAGGATCCCTCGTGAGCGGCCGCGTGATCCACGCCAACTACGTGGACGCCATCGCGCTCCCCCGCGTGGTCTGGCTCCGCCCCAACCTGATCGGATTGGCCTTCCCGCTGATGAAGCTCCTTCCGGCGCGCTTCATCGTCCGCAGGGCGCTGGAGGAGGGCGAGCTGCGGCCGGGCGGCCTCATCGCCGAGACCACCTCCGGCACCTTCGGGCTGGCGCTGGCGATGGTGGCGCGGCTCGGCGGCCACCCGCTGACGCTGGTGAGCGACCCGGCCATCGACGCCCCGCTCAAGCGGCGGCTGGAAGACCTGGGCGCCACGGTGCACATCGTCCGCGAGCCGGGGCCCACCGGCGGCTTCCAGCAGGCGCGGCTCGCCATCCTCGAGCGGGTGCTGGCCGAGAACCCGGGGAGCTTCTGCCCGCGCCAGTACGGCAACCCGCACAACCCGGGAAGCTACGCCCCCTGCGCCGAGCAGCTGGCCCACGCGGCCGGGGCGATCGACTGCCTGATCGGCACCGTGGGGTCGGGCGGGAGCGTGTGCGGGATCTCGTCGTACCTGCGGCTGATCTTCCCCGAGCTCGAGGTGATCGGCGTGGACACGCACCGCAGCGTCCTCTTCGGCCAGTCCGACGCCGGGAGCGGGCGGCTGCTGCGCGGCCTCGGCAACTCGCTGATGCCGCCGAACGTGGACCACGCGGCGTTCGACCTGGTGCACTGGGTGGGCGCGGCCGAGGCCTTCCTGGCCACCCGCCGGCTCCACCGCGACCACGCGCTCTTCATGGGCCCCACCAGCGGCGCGGCGTACCTGGTGGCCGACGGGTGGGCGCGCGAGAACCCCGACCGGCTGGGCGCCGTGATCTTCCCCGACGAGGGGTACCGCTACCAGGACACCGTCTACGACGACGCCTGGCTGGAGGCGAAGGGGGTGCGCCTCGACGTCCTCCCGCGGGGGCCGGTGGAGTGGGAGCACCCCCACGACGGCGATGACCCGTGGGCGTTCTTCCGCTGGGGCCGCCGTTCGTACGCCGAGGTGATGGACCGGCCCGGCGCCTCCCTGAAGCTGGTGCAGGCGTGAGCGCGGCCCCTGCCGGAAAGGCGCTGCTCTTCGTCGAGAGCAACACCAGCGGGACGGGACGGCTCTTCGCGCGCACCGCGCGGAACATGGGGTTCGTCCCCGTGCTGATCACCGCCCGGCCCGGGAAATACGCCTACCTCGCCGAGGAGGGCGCGCCGGAGGTGGTCGTGGTCCCGCGCATGGACGAGGACGAGCTGCACGCGCTGGTCGCCGCGCGCTGGGGCGGAGCCGCCGGGGTGGCCGGGATCACCTCCAGCTCCGAGTACTTCGTGGCCACCGCGGCGGCGCTGGCGGCGCGTTTCGGCCTTCCCGGCCCCGACGCGGCGTCCGTTCGCGCCGCGCGCGACAAGTCGCGGCAGCGCGAGGTGCTGGCCGCCGGCGGCGTCCCGTCCCCCGCCTTCCGCGCCGTCTCCTCGGCGCCCGAGGCCGTGGCCGCCGCGCGCGAGATCGGCTTCCCCGTGGTGGTCAAGCCGGTGGACGGGAGCGGGAGCGTGGGCGTGCGCGCCTGCGCCGACCCGGCGGAAGCCGGGTCCCACGCCACGCTCCTCTTCGCCTCGGGCGGAGAGGGCGCCCGCGTCCTCGTCGAGTCGTTCGTCGCCGGCGACGAGTTCTCCGTCGAGGTCTTCTCCGGGCGGGTGGTGGGGATTACCCGCAAGCACCTGGGAGATCCGCCCTTCTTCGTCGAGGCGGGGCACGACTACCCGGCCGACGTCCCCGACGAGGCCGCGGCGGCGCTGGTCGACTCGGCCACGCGCGGGACGGCGCTCCTGGGCCTCGGCTGGGGCCCGCTCCACTGGGAGCTGCGGATCGACCGCGAGGGGCGCGCCGTGCCGATGGAGGTCAACCCGCGGCTGGCCGGCGGCTTCATCCCCGAGCTGGTGCGCCACGCCCAGGGGATCGACCTGATCCGCGAGACGCTGCGCCTGGTGGTGGGGCGCGAGCCGGGGCTGGTGCCGGCGCACCAGCGGTACGCCTCGATCCGCTTCCTCTTCGCGCCCCGCGCGGGGCGGCTCGCGGCGATCGAGGGGATGTCCGACGCGCTCGGCATGCACGACGTGATGGACGTGAGCGCCTACCGCCACGCCGGCGACGAGCTGTCCGTGCACGGAGACTTCCGCGACCGCATCGGCCACGTGGTGGCCTGCGCCAGGGAGGCCCGGGCCGCGTCGCGCGCCGCGGAGCGCGCCCGCGCCGTGGTCCGCATCCGGGTCGACGCGCCCGCGCGCGGGGACGAAGACGACGCGGACGAAGGTGCCGCGCCGCTGGCGGGCGCGAGGGAGGGGACGGCGTGAGCGAGGACACCGGGCGGATCCGCCGCGCGCTGGACCCGCGCGCGCGCCGGATCGTCTTCGGCGACGACGCCGGCCGGGCGATCCGCGACGAGCTCCCCTCCTACGTCCGCGTCGACCGGGCGCACCTGGTGATGCTGGTGGAGCGCGGGATCCTCCCCCCCGGGCGCGGGCGGCGGCTCCTGGCCGCGATGGACCGGCTGGTCGCGGAAGACTACGCGCCGCTGAAGGGGCGCGCGGCGCCGCGCGGGCTGTACCTCCTCTACGAAGGCTGGCTGGTCGAGACGCTGGGCGAGGAGACCGGCGGCGCGGTGCACCTCGCCCGCTCGCGCAACGACATCAACGCCACCGTCCTCCGGCTCCGGCTGCGGGAGCCGTACGGCCGGCTCGTGGGCGAGGTGCTCCGCCTGCTGGCCGTCCTGGTCCGCCGCGCCGAGCGCCACGCCGCCACCACGATGCCGGTCTACACGCACCACCAGGCGGCGCTCCCGGTCACCTTCGGGCACTACCTGGCCGGCGTGGCCCTGGCGCTCCTGCGCGACCTGCACGGGCTCGAGGCCGCGGCCGCCGGCCTCGACCGCTGCCCGCTGGGCGCCGGCGCGGCGGGGGGGACCACGGTGCCGGTCGACGCGGAGCGGACGGCGGCGCTCCTCGGCTTCGCGGAGGGCGTGCTGCACTCGATCGACGCGGTGGCCTCGCGCGACCTGGTCCTCCGCCTCCTTTCGGCCGCGTCGGTCCTGGGCGTCACGCTCAGCCGGCTGGCGACCGACCTGCAGCTCTGGAGCACGGCGGAGTTCGACCTGGTCGGCTTCCCCGACACCCTGGTCGGCTCCAGCTCGATGATGCCGCAGAAGCGCAACGCCTTCCTCCTGGAGCACGTGCAGGGGCGGGCCGGGGCGCCGCTGGGCGCCTTCACCGCCGCCGCCGTGGCGATGCACGCCACGCCGTTCAGCAACTCGGTCGCCGTGGGCACCGAGGGGGTGCGGCCGCTCTGGGGCGCGCTGGAGGGGGTGACGGAGGCGGTGGTCCTCTCCCGTCTGGTGGTTGCCGGCGCCGAGCCGCGGCCGGAGCGGATGCGCCGGCGGGCGGACGAGGGGTTCACCGCCGCCACCGAGCTGGCCAACCGGCTGGTGCTGGAGACGGGGATGTCGTTCCGCCGGGCGCACCACCGCGTGGGCGAGCTGGTGACGGAGGCCGCCGCGCGCGGAGAGCCGCTGGCGGACGCGGCCGGCGCCCTCTTCCGCGAGCTGGGGATCGGCGCGGACGCGGCCGGGCTGGACTCCGCCGCGGTCGCGGCGGCGGCGGCGTACGGCGGCGGGCCGGCCGAGGACGCGCTGCGCCGCGCCGTGGCCGAGCTGCGGCGCGAGTGGCCGGCCGCCGCCCGCCGGCTCCAGGCGCGCCGTGAACGGTGGCGCGAGGGCGACCGCGCCCTGGACGCCGCGGCGGCCGCGGTGCCGGCCGGCGGGCCCTTACCGGGCGACGCGCCGTCCGCGCCGATGGCGGCGCCGGCGACGGAGCCGGCCCCGGCGGGATGAGGCGGACCGGGCCCGCGCGCCCGTCCGTGGCGGGAGGGCGGAAAGGGAAGCGCGCGGAGCGGCGGCGGCGCCGCGGCGGGCACCAGCTCAACCCCATGGCCGGCTGCGCGAGCTCCAGCGAGATCGTGGACCTGTCGCTGGCGCGGCGCGAGGACGAGGCGGTGGCGATTCGTGAGCCGGTGGGTTATCCTCGAAAGGTCGTCCAACGCCAGTCGAGGTGGCGTGCTGGATTCGGCGCCCGGACCGGCACGCTCCCCGGAGCCGCGAATCCGTGTGGCTCCATTGACGTTCGTTGTCGGACCCATCACCTGCCGCTACCCCAGGGAGTCAGCGCATGTCCACGATCGAGCGCGAGGCCGTACAGGATCCGGCCACCCACGAA
>DASQLJ010000365.1:0-10113 GCA_035630095.1 Longimicrobium sp. | reverse complement strand
CGGCGTCACCGTGGCCAAGGAGATCGACCTCAAGGATCCCCTCGAGAACATGGGCGCCCAGATGGTGAAGGAAGTGGCGACCAAGACCAGCGACCTGGCGGGCGACGGCACCACCACCGCCACCGTGCTGGCCCAGGCGATCTTCCGCGAGGGGCTGAAGAACGTGACCGCCGGCGCCAACCCGATGTCGCTGAAGCGCGGCATCGACCGCGCCGTGGAGCGCGTGGTCGCCGAGCTGAAGAGCATCAGCGTGGAGACGGCCGGGAAGAAGGAGATCGCCCAGGTCGGCACCATCTCGGCGAACAGCGACGAGGAGATCGGCAACCTCATTGCCGACGCGATGGAGAAGGTCGGCAAGGACGGCGTGATCACGGTGGAGGAGGCCAAGGGGCTGGAGACCACCCTGGAGACGGTCGAGGGGATGCAGTTCGACCGCGGCTACCTGTCGCCGTACTTCGTGACCGACCCCGACCGCATGGAGGCCGTTCTCGAGGACGCGATGATCCTGATCCACGACAAGAAGATCAGCAGCATGAAGGACCTCCTCCCGGTGCTGGAGAAGGTGGCGCAGATGGGCCGCCCGCTCCTGATCATCAGCGAGGACGTGGAGGGCGAGGCGCTGGCCACGCTGGTGGTGAACAAGCTGCGCGGCACGCTGAAGGTGTGCGCCGTGAAGGCCCCCGGCTTCGGCGACCGCCGCAAGGCGATGCTGCAGGACATCGCGGTGCTCACCGGCGGGCAGGTGGTGAGCGAGGAAGTGGGCTTCAAGCTCGAGAACGCCGTGCTCAGCGACCTGGGCCGCGCCAAGCGCATCGTGGTGGACAAGGACAACACCACGCTGGTGGACGGCGCCGGCGAGAGCGACGCGATCCAGGGCAAGATCAAGGAGATCCGCAGCGCGATCGACAAGAGCACCAGCGACTACGACCGCGAGAAGCTGCAGGAGCGCCTGGCCAAGCTGGCCGGCGGCGTGGCGGTGATCAACGTGGGCGCCGCGACCGAGACGGAGATGAAGGAGAAGAAGGCCCGCGTGGAGGACGCCCTGCACGCCACCCGCGCCGCGGTGGAAGAGGGGATCGTTCCCGGCGGCGGCGTGGCGCTGCTGCGCGCCCAGGCCGCGCTGGACGGGCTGAAGCTGGACGACCACGACGAGCAGGTGGGCGTCAGCATCATCCGCCGCGCGCTGGAGGAGCCGATCCGCCAGATCGCGAACAACGCGGGCGTCGAGGGCTCGATCGTCGTGGCCAAGGTGCGCGAGAACAGCAGCCCGAGCTTCGGCTACAACGCGCGCACCGACGAGTACGAGGACCTGGTGCAGAGCGGCGTGATCGACCCCACCAAGGTGACGCGCACCGCGCTGCAGAACGCCGCGTCGATCGCCGGCCTGCTGCTCACCACCGAGAGCGTGGTGGTGGAGCGCCCGGAGAAGGACAAGCCGTCGATGGGCGGCGGTGGCGGTGGCGGCGGCGGCATGGACGGGATGTACTGAGGCAAGTCCGGTCTCACGACTGAGCGAGCCGAAGTACGGCGGCCCCGCTCCCTCTTACGAGGGGGCGGGGCCGTCCTGCGTCGGTGCATGCTCCTGGCTTGGCGCTTGGGGCTGTAGACGTGGAAACGCCACTTGGCAGAACGTCGCGTTCCGCACTGATGTATAATAATTAGCGACTATATGTGTTTAGTTTTTCTCACGTAAAGAGCTTATACGTGCGCCAATTCATGATATCGGTAGTTGATTTTCCCTCGCTTTGCACCACCGCTTTAACGCCGCGCCTGTCTGCTACGAAATATGTAGCGCATCCTTTGAAACCTTTTTAATGGAGATGAGTAGATCATTAAAGTGGTGGCAGGAGAGCTGAGGAGATTCTGGAGCATGCCGGTGCGGTCTGGATCCATCCACTTCGAGGTGCGCCGTGAGCAACCCCTTTCTAAGGAAGGTCAACTACTCCCCGGGAGAGCTGAGCGGGGTCGCGGCGGCATCTGAACGGCCGGCGGTCACTCAGACTGGCCCACCACTGGCGGCGGCTTCGCAGCCGGCCACCGTGCCCCCAACGACACAACCCGGAGTACCCCTGACGGCCGTGCCCCCGTGGGTCAACTTGCAGAGATGGGGGTTGGGCAAGACCGCCACTGCCGCAGTCATCATCATGGGCATGGCGTTTCCCGAAATCGTGGAGAGCGGTGTCCGGAAACTGCTGGCTCAGGGCCTTGCATGGGTGCAGCGCACCCCAGTGGTGATAACTGGCCGTGCCCACCCGCTCACCTCCATGGAAGTTGAGCGTTATTCGTCACTACAAGCTGCACTCGCCGAGAATCACCCCATCATGGCCGGGATCATCGACGGGCTGAATCGCCCGGGATTCCGCCGGTTTGAGGTGAACCCCGCCGGCAGTGTATTCCTCCAAAAGGGCGTGTACGCCCTGCGCCCTCGCTTAGGGTTCGAGATGGAGTTCAGGGAGTTCGGGTTTGCAGCGCTGGAACGCCTGCGCATCTACGAGGTTCATGTTCCGGGTACATGGTCGGCTTCCCTGCTGAACACCGCAAAGAAGACGTGGGCGTCAGACTGCAACGTGCCGCTGGAGCTGATCGACCTCTGGTCGGAGTTCGTACCGCGCAGGGGTCTTAAGCGGGTGAATGAATGCCGTCCCGGCGGTCGCTGCCTGATCGTGACCGAAGGGTGCAACCAGAGCATCCTCAACCAGAACAACGTGGAGGTGTGACCGTGCAGACTCTGTCCCGCCACCTCGATTTCCGGCCGCATGACGACCGGTTGCTCACGTCGTCGGCAGGGTTCTGGCTCTTCTCGGCCCGGGTCCTCGTGTTCGCGATGGCCACGGCCGAGGCCGTCGCGTGGGGTTATCTCGGCTTCATCCTGAGCGATGGACCGCTCCGGTGGTTCAGCGCCGCGTTTACTGGGATCACCATCTTCCTGGTGGTCTGGATGATCGACGTGTCGCTGATCACCATGGACCGCGCCTGGCCCGAGCACGCCCGGGCGATCCTGGGGAAGCCGATGGAGAAAGACCGCCGCCTCCGCGACGGCATGACCTTTGGCTTGCGGATCGTCCTGCTCCTCGCCTCGCTCACCATCACCGCGCCGTACCTCGCGCAGCTGGTGTTCTACCGCGACATCCAGCAGTTCAACCAGGGGGTCGCGGCGGCCCGGATCGACACCGCCCGCGCGCAGCTGGAGCAGCGCTTCGCCCGGGCCGACGCCGAGAAGGGGCGCGCGGTGGAGGTCGCGCGGGGCAGCTACGAGCGCGAGATCGCCGGCAAGGGGCCATCGGGCCGCTACGGCGCCGGTCCCACGGCCCAAGCGATGGCCCGGGCGATCGCCTCGCTGGAAGGCGAGCGGGCGGCGCTCGACCGGCAGTGGCAGCGCGAAATGGCCCAGTTCGATGCGTTGACGCGCGACCCCGAGGTGAACCGGGTTCAACTCGCCACGCGCTACAACTTGGTGGTTCCCACGCAGACCATCCTCGGCAACGGCGCGGTGCTGCGGGAGCTGCGCAAGCGACCCGAGCACCAGCAGACTGAGTTCGCCATCAAGGCGTTCCTTGCATTCATCTTCGCGGGACTCCTGCTTCTCAAGCTGTTCGAGCCGTACACGGTGCGGCTGTACTTCAGCGAGGTTCTGCAGCAGGAGTACGAACGGTATCGCGCCGGCGCCTTCGACGAGGTGCTTCCGCCCGTGGAGCGCTCGACCGCCCCGGGGAGCGCGATGTCGCCACAGAGGCTCTACGACTTCCTCGCGAACGTCTGGTCGCCTGCGCGGCTGCTGGAGGAGGGGCAAGTCGAGAGCAAGGCGCGGATGGCGGCGGCCGCGCATGCGCTCGATTCGGTCGAGCGCATGCGCGGCGCGGCCATCCAAGAGCTGAACCGAAGGAAGGGCGAGCTAGCGCGGCTCACCACGGCTCATGACGAGGCGGTGCTTGCATCCACGCAACTCGACTCCGCGATTCGCGCGGTCGAGGCGGACATGCACAGTATACAGCGGAGCGCTAAGGAGCTGGAGCGGCGGCCGGACGCGCTGGACGAGCTCAACTGGCGCGAGCAGCGGACGGCTACGAGCCGCAGGCTCACCGACGCCTCTCGTGCCCTACGCGAGCTGGAGGAGATGGTGCCCACGGAGCGATACCGGAAGGAGCGCACCGCGGCCGCGCTCACCGAAGCGACGGAGGGGCTGCGCGACAGCGCCCGCGAGCTGGAAGCCGTGGAGAAGCACCTGCGGGAGCTTCGCGAGCTCCTGGCCAATTCCTCCAGCGCCCGGGCACGCTCGATCCTGAAGGTGGTCTGATCGGGAGTCGATTACGAATGCAGGAGACCGGCCTGGTCTGCGGGCCTGACGGACGACGGCCCCGCTTCCTCGCGTGCGAGGGGGCGGGGCCGCTTCGTTCGCATTTCCTACCTGCCGCCGCAGGTGGAATTCTCACCTGCGGACGTCCGATCATCTTCACGAGTTCCGGGGGCTCACCCGGCTCCGGGGCCTGACGGGCTGGGTGACCTGCGGACCGTGAACAACAGCATCCTCGTCACGCCTCCGCCGGGTCGAGCGCGACGGGGGGCAGCACCTCGCGCTCCCACGCGGCGAGACGGCTCTTCAGCCGCAGGAAGACCCCGGGGTGCACGGCCTTGAGGTCGCGCTGCTCGCCGGGGTCGGCGGCGAGGTCGTAGAGGAACTCGCCGTCGTCCTTCTGCAGGTACTTCCAGTCGCCGCTGCGCACCGCCTTCTGCTTGCGGCGTTGCGAGATGCGCCAGAACAGCTCGCGGGGGACGGTGCCGGGAGCGCCCGTGAGCGCCGGCGTCAGGTCGATCCCGTCGGAGGGCGCGGCGGCGGGGGCGTGCCCGCCGGCCAGGGCGAGGAAGGTGGCCGGGAGGTCCATGGTCACCGCCACCTGGCGGCTCTCGCTCCCCGCGGGGATCACCCCCGGCCAGCGCGCCACCGCCGCCACGCGCAGGCCGCCCTCGTTCAGCGTCATCTTGCCGGCGCTGAACGGCCCCATGTGCGAAAACCGCTCGCCGCCGTTGTCGCTGGTGAAGATCACCAGCGTGTCGCGCTCGCGCCCGGCGCGGTGCAGCGCGTCGAGCACGCGGCCCACCCCGGTGTCCATGCTTTCCATCATCCGCCCGAAGGTCTGGGGCGACCCGCCCGCCGACCACCGCGTGGAATCGGGGTAGGGCGGGTCGCCGGGCGCCTGCCAGGGCCAGTGCGGGGCGTTGTACTGCAGGTTGAGGAAGAAGGGGCGCCGGCGCGGCCGGCTCACGATGCGCGCCGCGCGGTCGCTGAACAGGTCGGTGAGGTAGCCGCGCGTCTGAACGGTGCGCGTGCCGTCCTGGAACAGGTTCCGCCGCGACTCGGTGTCCACGTGGCTGGCGTAGTCGGCGGCGGCGCCCAGGAAGCCGTAGAACTCGTCGAAGCCGTGGCGCAGCGGGTGGTATCGCGGCTCCGTCCCCAGGTGCCACTTGCCCACCAGGGCGGTGTCGTAGCCCGCGGCCTTCATCAGCAGGCCCAGGGTGGCCGGATCGGGCTCGACGCCCAGCTTCTGCGTGGTCAGCGGCTCGTACAGCCCGGCCGGGGTGCGCGCGGGGTAGCGCCCGGTGATCAGCGCCACCCGCGTCGGCGTGCACACGGGCGCCGCGGTGTACATCTGCTTCATCTGCACGCCCGAGCGCGCGAGCTGGTCGAGCACGGGCGTGCGATACTCCGTCCGCCCGGTGATCCCCAGGTCTCCATAGCCCAGGTCGTCGGCCATGATCAGCACGATGTTGGGCCGCGCGGCGCGGGCCAGCCAGCGCGCGCCGGAGCTCGGCGACGGGGCCAGCGTGACGGCGGCCGCCGCGGCGGCGAGGTCCACGATGAAGCGCCTGCGATCCATCCGCGGCTCCTGTGCGGGGGGACTCACGTTGGAACGGAATGCATCATAGTGGCGGTGGGGAGGCGCGCGGGACAACGATCTTCGTACCCGGGCAGCGGCTCGAGCCCCGGATCACATGACGAAACCGCCCCCGCGACCATCGTTGCGGGGGCGGTTTTCGTCCACTCGTCCGCCGCGCCTCGGCCGGCGCGGAGGCACTTGCCACGCTGGCAGACGCCGGGGAACGGGTAGCAGACCACGTTGCTGCAGTGGTCGGAAGCCACCTCGCGGGTAGCGGCCGAGGGCGCGCGATCACATCAGGCCGAGCCCCGGCGTGCCACGAAAGCCCGGCGTCACGACCGGGCGAGCCGACGTGCGGCGGCCCCGCTCCCTCTCGCGAGGGGCGGGGCCGTTTCTCTCATCCCGTGTGTTCACCGCGGCTTTTCCACTACACCGACACGCGATGATGCGGCTGGCGCGGAGGACTGCACGTCATCGCACGCAGGGGAGAGTACCTGAAAGCGCGAATGGGGAAACAGTTCGTTAAAGGTCCATTAACACTGGACGACCGCGGGGGACCTGTCGGACCCGAGAGTTCATATTGTGCTTTAAAGCGTAGGGCCCAATAGGAGCTATAAATGGACAACCTGTGCTCTGGGCGCTCGGAGTACCCTCTGCTACTTGCTGTAGCTTGGATTTCGCTGTCACGTCTCTGGACGGGCAGGACCTTCCCAATCAGCAGAGGACTTCATACATTTCCCTTACCAGCCTGTTTAAAGTAGACGTCGAGCAACTGACGACGAAGCTACGCGGCGTTAGGAGCGCGCCTTATTCGCCGCTTGCCGTGGGACGTGTGCGCACGGCGTCCGGTTCAGCCCCGCACGCCGCCCGGGCGACGGGCGTCACCGAACGGGCCAGGTCAGAAGCGCCCCTGTAACTGACGGGGCGGAGCCGTACCCCAGAACCACCCCACCGACATGCCGACCCGAGTGTCCGAGATCTTCTTCGACCTGGGCCGCGCCCGCGCGCCCGACGTCCTTTACGACGCCCCCCACTGGTACGCCTGCCTGACGCGCTCCCGCCACGAGCAGAAGGTGGACAGCCTGCTGCGGCGCCAGGCGATCGAGACCTACCTCCCCACCACGGTGCGGGTGAGCCAGTGGAAGGACCGGCGCAAGCTGGTGCACTTCCCCCTCTTCCCCGGCTACGTGTTCTGCAGCTTCACCCTGCACCAGCTGATGCAGGTGGTGTCGACGCACGGCGTGGCGCGGGTGGTGAGCACGGGCGGCTACCCCACGCCGATCCCGGCGACCGAGATCGAGAGCATCCGCGTGGTGCAGCGCGCCGTCCCCGACGGCACCCCGGAGATCAGCCCCGCGGCGCTGTTGCAGAAGGGGAACTGGGTGCGCGTGGCGACCGGGCCGTTCAACGGCGTGCAGGGGATGATCATCGAGCGGCGCGGCCGCAAGCGCGTGCTGGTGTCGATCTCGGTGATCGGCCAGGCGCTGGAGGTGGACATCGGCGCGGCCGACCTCGTCCCGATCCCCGATCCACTCTGATACGAAGTCCGAAACGGCGGTGCCGGGGCCGGGACACGGAAACCGCGGGCGTGGGCGTGTCCCTCCGCTGCGCTCCGGGCCGGGCTTCGCGCGCCGTAGGCAACGATACCGCCGTTGCCAACGGCGCCGAGCCGCCGCCGCGCCACGGCCCCGCTCGTTTCCGCGGCGACCGACGCGGGCGCGCCGGCGTCTCGGCCCTGCGGGCGCGAATCCCTCACGCAAACCGCCCGCTCGCGGAACGGAATTCCCGCGATTCGTTTCAAGCCCGAAACTACCAAGCGAGGAGCGACCGACCGATGGCGAACATGGGGAGCTACTGCCGTGCGTACTACGCGCGCGACTTCGCGGCCTTCGAGGGGTGGCGGCCGGAGGTGTCGGCGCTGCGGCCGGAGGCGGGCGAGGTGGACGGGCGCGAGGTGGAGGTGCAGCGCGACCGCCTGGCCGACGACGACATCCTGTACCTGCAGGAGAACTTCGCGGTGACCGACGGGATCTTCATCGACGAGCACGTGGTGTTCGCCGACGCCGGCCCCGAGTGGCGGGCCTTCTGCACCGGCGAGCTGGGCTTCGCGCCCGAGACCGAAGCCGCGGAGGAGCCCGCCGCGGCCTGAGCGCGCGGTGCGGTCGCATCCATCGTCGTCTCGATTCGGCGCTCCGGACGGGGCGCCGATTCTTTCGCCCCCATGTCCGACCTTCGTCGAGCCATCCACCGTCCGGCCGTCCACCGACTCCGTCGACGTCCGACCGCTCGATCGTTCCGTCCCCCATCGATTCTCATACCAGTCCTCACCATTAACTGTGCAGACCAGGCGGTGTCATCCTGAGGCCGGCCACGCCTTCGCCGCGATCACGCTAAAGCCTGCAGGCCGAAGGATCCATAACACGTCGATGCGACACCTTGGGCGTCGCGCTCCGTGGATTATAGACCCTTCGGGCTGCGGCCACTGGTGCAGCCGCGGTGCTGAATGGTCGCCCTCGGGATGACAAGTTCGAGGTCGGTGAGGAATGCACAATCAATCTCCCGATCTGGTATCAGTTGCCCGCCGCGCCTTCGGCCGGGCCGTTCGTTCACTCGTGCCCGGAGAAGTCCCGCGTCATGTCCAGGATCGTGATGACCCGCGAGGAGGTTGAGGAAACCCGCGCGCTGCTGGCCTCCCTCGCGAAGCGCTACGGCTCGCCCGAGAACGAGGAGTTCCTCGACGAAGCCGACGTGCACGCCCACGACCTGCCGCGCCGCATCCGCAAGGAGATGCGGCACTTCCGCCTGCACGAGCCCGACGAGGCGCTGCTGGTGGTGAGCGGCTACCCGATCGACGAGGAGAAGATCGGCCCCACCCCCACGCACTGGAAGCAGCACGGTCCCGAGAACGACACGGTCGAGGAGGACATGCTCCTGGTGCTCCTCGGCTCGCTGCTCGGCGAGCCGATCGGGTGGAGCACGCAGCAGGACGGCCGCGTGGTGCACGACATCCTCCCCATCAAGGGGCACGAGCAGGAGCAGCTGGGCAGCGGCAGCGAGGTGCTGCTCACCTGGCATGTGGAGGACGCCTTCCACCCCTTCCGCGGCGACTACCTGGGGATGATGTGCCTGCGCAACCCGGACCGGGTGCCCACCACCTTCGCCCCGATCAGCAAGGTGCCGCTCACGGCGGACGAGCACGCGGTGCTCAGCAGCCCGCACTTCACCATCCGCCCCGACGAGAGCCACCTCCCCAAGAACCGCGGCAACGGCAACGGGCATGGACCTGAAGTGGAGGCCGTGCTCCAGCGCGCCTACCGCAAGATCGAGCAGATGTGGAACCAGCCGGAGAAGACGCCGGTGCTCTTCGGTGACCCGAAGGCGCCGTACATCCGCCTCGATCCGTACTTCATGGACCCGCCGGAGGACCCCGTCGCGCGCGCGACGTTCGAGGGGCTCACGCGGAAGGTCGACGCGGCGCTGGAGGACCAGGTGCTGGAGCCGGGCGACTTCTGCTTCATCGACAACTTCCAGGCGGTGCACGGCCGCAAGCCGTTCAAGGCCCGCTACGACGGTCGCGACCGCTGGATGAAGCGCATCAACGTGGTCCGCGACCTCCGCAAGAGCCGCGAGTCGCGCCTCTCCGCGGCCTCGCGCGTGCTGTACTGAGCGGGCACGGACGTCTTATCTGCCGAGTCCTGAGTCCTGAGTCCTGAGTGCCGAGTCCTGTCGATCGTGCTCGACCGCGGCAGGGCAGGGCTCGCGCACGCGCTGAATCTTCCTCCGTCTCCACCCGAAGCGACGCTCCATCCACATGACGCAGCCCCGCAGCCTGGTCGACCTCCTGCGCGCGCGTGCCGCCGCCGGCCCCGATCGCCCCGCCTACACCTTCCTGGCGGACGGCGAGACGGAGGCCGCGCGGCTGAGCTACGCCGGGGTGGACGCGGCCGCGCGCGCGCTGGGCGACACGCTGCGCCGGGCCGGGTGCGCGGGGGAACGGGCGCTGCTGCTGTACCCGCAGGGGCTGGAGTTCGTCACCGCGTTCTGGGGGTGCCTGTACGGCGGCGCGGTGGCCGTGCCGGCGTATCCCCCGCGCGGCGAGCGGGGGCTGCCGCGGTTGCGCGCCATCCTGGCCGACGCGGCGCCGCGCGCCGTGCTCACCACGCGCGCGCTCCTGGACGAGGTGCGCCCCTGGTTCGGCGAGGCGGGCGACGGGCTGCTCTGGATCGCCACCGACGAGATA
>DASQLJ010000364.1:0-37080 GCA_035630095.1 Longimicrobium sp. | reverse complement strand
CATGACCGCCACCGGCAACGTGGTGATCGAGGACAACGGCACCCGCTCCACCGCCGAGGAGGCGTACTACGACCAGGTGGCCGGGCACGTGGAGCTGCGCCGCCGCGCGAACGTGGTCAGCGAGCAGTACCAGCTCTCCGGCGACTTCATCGCCAGCGACCTGCAGAACGGCGCGGTGAGCAAGGTGCTGGCGCAGGCCAACGCCCGCATGGTGAGCGAGCGCCTCACGGTGACCGGCCCGCAGCTCCAGCTCTTCTTCGAGCGCGACCTGCTGCAGCGGATGATCTCGGGGCACCAGACCGGCGCCGGCGCCCCCGCGGGCTCCGACGGCCGGTCGATCGCGCTCGCCAAGGGCTTCCGGCTCGAGGCCGACAGCATCGAGGCGCTCCTCCCCGAGCAGCAGGTGCGCCAGGTGAACGCCGTGGGCAAGGCACGCGGCGAAAGCTGGGACACGCTGGGCGCGGTGCGCGTGCTGGTGGACACCGGCGCCGCAGCCGGCCGCCCCGACACCGCCACGCGGGTGCTCACCCGCCCCCCCGAAGCGCTCGACGAGAAGGACGTGCTGACCGCCGACACCATCATCGCCTTCTTCCGCAGCGACTCGGCGGGCGCGGACAGCGCCGGCCGCGGCCCCGTGCTGGCCGGCCGCCCCGCCGCCGCGCCGCGCGACAGCGGCCTGGTGCGCCCCGGCGGCGGGCGCGGCACGCAGGCGCGGAGCGACACCGCCAACACCCAGATCGAGCGGCTGCTGGCCATCGGCGACGCGCACTCGCTGTACCGCACCCGCAACGACTCCACGCGCCCCGCGAACCAGCAGAAGCCGGGGATCAACTACCTGGTGGGCGACCGCATCGACCTGCGCTTCAAGGCGGGGGAGGTGGACGTGGCGCACGTGCGCGGGCTGAAGCAGGGCCTCTACCTCGACCCCGTGCCCCCCGGCGACTCCACCGCGGTCGATTCCGACGGCGCCGCGCGGACCGGTGCCGCGGGACGCACCGGCGCGGCCGCGGGCCAGGGCACCACGCGCGGGAACGCTCGGCCGCCGACGGCGCGTCCGGCGACGGGAACGACGGCGCCGACGCCGGCCGCGGGGACGGGAACGACGCCGCCGGCTGCTCCGCCTGCGACACCGCCCGCCGCGCCGCCGGCTCCGACGCGGCCGCTCTCGCTCGCGCGTCCGGCGTCGCCGCGTCCGGCCTCCCTGTCCGACGCGAATCGGGACGGAGGTGGATCGTGAATCCGCCGCGGCTGGAGCGGATCGTGAGCGCCACCGGGCCCGGCGGCGTCTCCGCGCTGATCGCGCTGCGCGCGCTGGCGGCCGCCGACGACGGGGCGCACGCGGTGGACCGCGCGCGCTGGCTGACCGGCGTGCGCGAGGAGTACCGCCGCTGGTACGGCGGGTCCGAGGGGCAGGCGCCCGGCAACTTCGCCGAGCCCGAGACCATGCAGTACCTGGACGAGCAGGTGGCGCGCCAGCTCGCCGCGGCCGGCGTGATCGAGTTCCTGGCCCACCCCGACGGCGACCCGGTGGAGAACCAGGGGCCCGAGAGCTGGGAGGCCGTGCGCCTTTCCGCCTGGGCGATGGCCGAGGTGGAGGGCCGCCGGGCCGAGCTGCTGCGCCACATGGACGAGCGCATCCGCGCCATCCTGGCCGACACGCACGGCCACGGCGCCGCCGTCGCGGCCCCCGCTCCCGAGCCCGCGATGGCGTACGCCGGCGGGGCTGAGGGGGATGGCGAGGGCGTCTACGACGGCGCCGGTTCGGAGCTTGCCCTGTCGGCCGGGGAAGAGCCGCCGCACCCGCAGCCGCGCCGCTCGATGCTGGTGGCCGGCGGGCTCACGCTGGCCGCCAAGGGGCTGGTGAAGAGCTACCGTGGCCGCCGCGTGGTGAACGACGTGGACGTGCACGTGAGCCAGGGCGAGATCGTGGGGCTGCTGGGGCCCAACGGGGCGGGGAAGACCACCTCGTTCTACATGATCACCGGGCTGATCCGCCCCGACCGCGGCAAGGTGTTCATCGGCGAGCGCGAGCTCACCGGCGTGCCGATGTACAAGCGGGCGCGGGCGGGGATCGGCTACCTGGCGCAGGAGCCCTCCATCTTCCGCCAGCTCACGGTGGAGGAGAACGTCCTGGCGATCCTGCAGATGATGAAGCTCTCCCGGGCCGACCAGCGCAAGCGCCTGGACGAGCTGCTCGACGAGCTGGGGATCAAGCACCTGCGCAAGACCAAGGCGTACGCGCTGTCGGGCGGCGAGCGGCGGCGCCTGGAGATCACCCGCGCGCTGGTGAGCCAGCCGCGGTTCATGCTCCTGGACGAGCCGTTCGCCGGCGTGGACCCGATCGCCGTGCACGACATCCAGCAGATCGTGAGCGACCTGCGCCGCCGCGGCATCGGCGTGCTGATCAGCGACCACAACGTGGAGCAGACGCTCGACATCGTGGACCGCGCCTACATCATGTACGAGGGCCGCGTGCGCGTGAGCGGCACGGTGAGCGAGCTGGTCTGGAACGACGAAGTGGCCGAGATCTACCTGGGACCCACGCTGACGGCACGCATGCGGGACCGGTACCAACACCCTGAATCGGAAGACGCGGTATGAAGACGGGCCTCTACCAGGGAACCACCCTCAAGCAGGAGATGAAGATCAACCCTCGCCTGTACCAGGCGATGGATCTCCTGTACATGCCGCTCCTCGACCTTCAGCAGCACCTCAAGCAGGAGCTTCTCAACAACCCCTTCCTGGAGATGGTGGAGGGGGACGTCGAGGAGACCGTGGAGGAGCGCAAGGAAGAGAAGGACGCCGAGAAGCAGGACGACGAGATCGACTGGGAGGAGATCCTCCTGAACGGCTTCGAGACCGGCGGCCGGCGCGAGGAGTACGAGGAACGCGAATACTACGAGCCCGTTTCGGTGGACACCAAGGAGCTGGGCGACCACCTGCAGGACCAGCTCACCCTGCTGCGCCTGTCCGAGCGCGAGCTGCTGCTGGGCGAGGAGATCATCGGCAACATCTCCGACGAGGGGTACCTGGAGTGCCCGCTCGACGAGATCGTGGTGTCGCTGAACGACTTCATGCGCGGCACCGACGGGTGGGACCGCGAGCGCCCCTACAGCATGGCCGACGCCGACGAGATGCTGACGGTGATCCAGGCGTTCGACCCCGCCGGGATCGGCGCGCGCGACCTGCGCGAGTGCATCCTGCTGCAGCTGCGCGACAGCGTCGTCCAGGACCTGGTGAAGGAGACCGGCGAGGGCGAGCCGCCCGTCGCCGAGATCGAGGAGCGGCTGCGCGGGTCGCTGGCCTACCGCATCGTGGACCAGTACTTCGACCAGCTCATCAACCACCGCTGGAGCGAGATCAGCAAGGAGCTGTCGATCACCCCGCGCGACGTGCAGGACGCGGCCGACGAGGTGGCGAAGCTCGACCCCAAGCCGGGGCTCAAGTACGCGTCGCACGGCGACAACTACATCATCCCCGACCTGATCGTGGAGAAGATCGAGGGCGAGTACCTGGTCTTCCTGAACGACACCTCGCTCCCGCGGCTCAAGCTGTCGCGCACCTACCGCGACATCGCCAAGGACAAGAAGAAGTTCCAGGGCGAGAACAAGGAGTTCATCAGCAACAAGCTGAACAGCGCCAACTGGATGATCCAGGCGATCGAGCAGCGCCGGCAGACCATGCTGAAGGTGATGAACTTCATCGTGGACCGCCAGCGCGACTTCTTCGACAAGGGCGTGCAGTACCTCAAGCCGCTCACCCTGCGCGAGGTGGCCGAGGTGATCGACATGCACGAGAGCACCGTCAGCCGCGTGACCAACGAGAAGTTCGTGCAGACGCCGCGCGGCGTGTTCCCGCTCAAGTTCTTCTTCTCGTCGGGCCTGTCGACGACGAGCGGCGAGGACGTGTCGGCGCGCGGCATCAAGGCGCAGATCGAGAAGCTGGTGAGCGACGAGGACCCCGCGCACCCGCTGACCGACCAGGCGATCGTGAACATCCTCAAGGACGAGGGGATCCAGATCGCCCGCCGCACCGTGGCCAAGTACCGCGACCAGCTCGGCGTGCTGTCGGCGCGGATGCGGAAGCGCGTGTGAGCACGACGGCCAGGGAACAGGGGACGGGGGACAGGGGACAGGGGGAGCTCCGCGTGGAGGGCCCCCTCGCCACCTCTTCCGACGTCGCACTGGGCACTGGGCACTGGGCACCGGGCACCGCGGTTCCCGAATCGCTGCGCCGCAACTTCGCCGTGCTGGTGCCGGCGTTCGACGAGGTGGAGAACATCCCGGCGCTGTTCAGCGAGCTGAAGGCGACGTTCGAGCGGCACGACCTGGCCGGCGAGCTGATCATCGTGGACGACGGCTCGACCGACGGCACCTACGCCGCCGCCGTGCGCGAGGCCGAGCGCTTCCCGCGGGCGAAGGTGGTGCGCCACCGCCGCAACCTGGGCAAGACCGAGGCGATGGTCACCGGCGCCCGCGCCGCCGAGACCGACTACCTCGTCCTCTTCGACGCCGACCTGCAGCACGGCACGGAGGAGATCCCCCGCTTCCTGGCGAAGCTGGGCGAGGGCTTCGACATCGTCTGCGGGCGCAAGGTGGGGCAGTACGAGAAGGCGGCGGTGAGCGGCATCTACAACCGCCTCTCGCAGCGCCTGTTCGACATTCCGGTGCGCGACCTGAACGCGATGAAGGCCTTCCGCACCGAGATCCTGCGCGAGATCCCGCTGCGGCACGACTGGCACCGCTTCTTCGTGGTCCTGGCCCACGCCGAGGGCTACAGCGTGACGGAGATGGACATCACGCTCTTCCCGCGGCGCGCCGGCGTGGCCAAGTACACCGGCAAGCGGCGGGTGCTGGTGGGCGTGGGCGACCTGGTGGTGGTCTGGTTCTACCTGAAGTTCAGCGAGAAGCCGATGCAGTTCTTCGGCGGCTCGGGGCTGATCCTGATCGCGCTGGGGCTGCTGGTGGGGCTGGTGACGGTGGTGCTGCGCATCGGCGACTGGATGCCGCCCTTCGGCTTCCGCCCGCTGCTGACGCTGGTGGGGCTGCTCGAGACCATCGGCTTCCTCCTCTTCGGCTTCGGCTTCATCGCCGAGCTCATCGCCACCCTCCGCGCCGAGATCGACCAACTCCGGCGGCGGTAAACGCTTCCGCCGGTGGAACCGGCGGCTCAGACATCGGCACGTCCGCCTTCCGGGACGGTGCCCTCGGCCTCGTCGGATCGCTCCCCAATGTCCCGCATACCTTCCATCACCCTCGTTCCACGCGACGAGTGCCTTCGCGCCAACCGCTACCTCGCGCACGCGGTGGTGGGGTGGCAGCGCGCGTCCGCGCCCGTGCCCGGCGAGACCAGGTGGTACGAAGAGGTCTGCGACCCGGTGAAGCCCGATCCGGCGATCCGCTGGGCGGAGAGCTTCATCCTGTACCTGCCGGCGCGCGACCTGGACGAGACCGCGCGGGAACTGGGGCCGGCGCTCGGCCGGATGCTGGCGCCCCTCGGCGGGCGCACGCTGACGTTGCTGCACGCGATGCGCACCGGCCGCTGGCCCACGCCCCGGGAAGACCCGGCGGTGCTGGCGGATGCGGCGCGCGACTTCCGCGCGATGGGTGCGGGCGAGAGCTTCGACGGCGGCATCCGCGTCGACGCCGCCGATCCCGCCGATGTGGCCGCGGTGCTTGCGCCGCTGCTGTGGGGCGTGCGGATGGACATGGGCTACGGCTTCGTCTACATCGCCCCCGACGGCGTTCCCTTCCTCGCCAGCCTCTGCCAGTACGCCAACCTGCACGTGGACGTCTACTCCAAAGACGTGGCGGCGGCCATCCGCACCGCTGCCCGCGCGGCGGGATTCGAGGAATGGAACGACGGCATGTGCGACGAGCGCTTCGCGGACGGCGGCGCGATCGAGGGGCGCGGCCTGCGGATGGGCGACGAATAGTCGACGTATCTATGCCGACAGCAACAGGGTGATTCAGGCCAGGGCACAACACGCTTTCCGACGAACTCTGGTTGAGCATTGTCGCACGTCGGGTTATCATGAGGCGCTCGGCACCCTCGCCGGGCGTTGTCCCTTCGAACTCCCGCGGGAGGACGCTCTCATGAAGAAGCTGGTCCTGGACGAGCTCGACGTCGAAAGCTTCGTGATCACTCCTGGCATGGGGGCACGCCTCGGCACCGTCCGCGGGCAGGCGGGATTCGAGGGGTTCACCGAACCCGTCAGCTGCTTCCTCAGCGACTGCGGCTCGTGCAGGCTCACCTGCGGCGAAACCGCCCAGTACTCGTGCCCCGACACCTGCCAAGTCGTTTGTGCTGGGGAAGCGTAAAGAACCCGTGCGGGCGGGCGATGCCGGCATTCTCGGGGTCCTCACCTGCGTGGGTACCCCGCTCCACTCGCACAGCGCGGTGACACCGCGCCGAGGGGTGGGGTGGGAGCCGAGGCGCTGATAGTCCCTGTTGCCGAGCGCCAATCCGGACCCGTGGGGTGGAAATCACCCCCGGGTCCGCCTTAGTTTTGCGGTTTCTGTTTCATGTACCGGCTCGCCGGCCTGCGGAAGCGCCAGCGCACTCGCGCACTCACGCACCCGTTTGGCCGGTCTCGCCCCAGACGAGACACGGAAGAGATGCCCGACCAGGTCCGAGTCCGCTTCGCCCCCAGCCCCACGGGCTACCTGCACGTGGGCGGCGCCCGCACGGCGCTGTTCAACTGGCTGTTCGCCCGCAAGACGGGCGGCGTGTTCGTGCTGCGCGTGGAAGACACCGACCGCGAGCGCAGCACCGACGCCAGCACCCGCACCATCCTGGACGGGATGACCTGGCTGGGGCTGAGCTGGGACGAGGGCCCCTTCCACCAGGCCGACGGCTTCGCGCGCCACAAGGCCGAGGCCGAGCGCCTGCTGGCCGAGGGCAAGGCGTACCGCTGCTTCTGCACCGCCGAGGCGCTGAATGCCAAGCGCGAGGCGGCCGGGGTGGAGTACCGCTACGACCGCACCTGCCATCACGTTCCCGCCGGCGAGAGCGACACGCGCGCGGCCGCGGGCGAGCCGTTCACCGTGCGCTTCCGCGTGCCCGAGGGGACCACGGAGTGGGAGGACGTGGTGCACGGGCTGACCACGTTCGACAACGGCAGCATCGAGGATTTCATCATACTGCGCACCGACGGCACGCCGATCTACAACATGGCCGTGGTGGCGGACGACATCGACATGCGGATCACCCACGTGATCCGCGGCGACGACCACGTGCCCAACACGCCCAAGCAGATCCTGCTGTACCGGGCGCTCGGCGCGGCCGTGCCCACCTTCGCCCACCTCCCCATGATCCTGGGGCCCGACGGGAAGAAGATGAGCAAGCGGCACGGCGCCACCGCCGTGGGCGACTACGCCGAGATGGGGATCCTCCCCGACGCGCTGTTCAACTTCCTGGCGCTCCTGGGGTGGAACCCGGGCGACGAGCGCGAGGTGATGTCGAAGGGCGAGCTGGTGGAGGCGTTCACGCTCGAGCGCATCAACAGGAAGGCGGCGATCTTCGACACCGAGAAGCTCGAGTGGATGAACGGGCAGTACCTGGCCCACGTCCCCGCCGCCGAGCTGCTCCCCGCCGTCGCCCCGCGGCTCGTGGCCGACGGGCTGGTGACACAGGCGGAGGTCGACGCGGCGCCCGAGTGGCTGCTCACGCTGGTCGACCTGCTGAAGACGCGCTCGCGCACCGTGCTGGAGATCGCGCCGAAGGCCGTGCCGCTCCTCGCCGCCAGCATCGACTACGACGAGGCGGCCACCGCGAAGCACTGGAAGGATCCGCAGACCGGCGAGCGCCTGGCCCGGCTGCGCCCCGTGTTCGCGGCGCTGGAGCCGTGGGCCCCCGAGGCGGTGGAGGCGGCGCTGCGCGAGCAGGCCGAGCGCTGCGGCGTGGGGATGGGGAAGCTGGCGCAGCCGCTGCGGGTGGCGCTCACCGGCAGCGCCGCCAGCCCGGGGATCGACCAGGTGGTGTGGGTGATGGGGCGCGAGCGCACGCTGGCGCGCATCGACGCGGCGCTCGCGCGGCTCGGGGCGCCCGCGTGAGGGCGAAAACGCGCAAACAGATTGTGAGAAATCAGAATCGTTGACAACGTTTGTACTGCCCCCTAAGTTGCGTTCCTGCGCTGGATAGCACGGGAACAGACCGTGACATCCCTCGCCCGCGTCCCTCCATGGCCGCCGGCACGCGCAGTCTCACCGGGGCTGGTTCAGGGGAGGGGGGTGCGCAGTTCCGCTGTGTATCTCCCTCGATTTGTCTCCGCCTCTCTCTCCACGGCAAAATCACGCGGCCGGGCAAGCTTCCGCCGGTCCCGCGACTCGCAGATACAATCCAGCGGTCACAGGAGGCAGCCATGCCCGAGCCGTTGAGCAAGATCGAGCGCAGGATCCTGAACTACCTGGTCGACTACCTGAAGGAAAACACCTACCAGCCGAGCATCCGCGAGATCGGCAAGCGCTTCGGCATCAAGTCGACCAAGACCGTGTCGGAGCACCTGCAGGCGCTCGCCGACAAGGGGCACATCGAGCGCGACGCCAGCCGCAGCCGCGGGGTGCGCATCGTGGGGATGAACCTGTACCCCGCCGTGCTCTCGGCCCCACTGTACGGCAAGATCGCCGCGGGCACGCCGATGCTGCTGCGCGACCACGTGCGCGAGGTGTATGAGCTCGACCGCAAGCTGGCCCCCTCGGCCGACGCGTTCCTGCTGGAGGTGAAGGGCGACAGCATGACCGGCGCCGGGATCGAGAACGGCGACCTGGTGATGGTGGACCCGATCGCCGACGACGAGGTGCGCAACGGCGACATCGTGGCCGCGCGCATCGACGGCGAGTCGGCGATCAAGCGGTATTTCGCCCAGGACGGCAAGATCGTGCTGGAGCCCGCCAACCCGGACTTCGACCCGATCCTGGTGCACGAGCACGAAGACTTCTCGGTGCTGGGCCGCGTGACCGGCCTGTTCCGCCACCTCACCCGCGACTCGGCCGAGAAGTCCGCGACGACCCGCGAGCTGGCGCACGCCTGAGGCCGGGCCACGCACGACGTACGAAGCCCCCTCTCCCGGTTCGCCGGGGAGGGGGCTTCGCGCGTCCGACCCGCACTGGGTTGCGGCAGACGGGATCTCTCTTGGCGTTTGATCTCTGGTGCGCTAGATTTTAGCACACCTGCCTGGAGGGATAATGGAACCAGTCGCGCGCAGCCGATCCGAGAGTCTCGCGGCGCTGTTCGCCTCGCCGGCGATGGCGCGGCTGGTGATCTTCTTCCTGGTGCATCCGGGGGAGCGTTTTCACCTGCGCGAGCTTCAGCGGCGGGCGCGGCTTTCCAGCGCGTCCGTCCAGAAGGAGCTCGCCAGGCTCACCGCCATGGGAGCCGTCCGTCGCGAGGAGGCGGGTGGCCGGACGTACTACCAGGCCGACGAGTCGAGCGCGGTCTGGGGGGGCTGGATGCGCCTGCTGCTGCACGCCGCCGACCCGGTCGACGCGATCCGCGAGGCGCTTGTGGACGCCCCCGGCCTGGACGCCGCGTTCGTCTTCGGCTCGGTCGCACGCGGAACGGCGACCCCCGAGAGCGACCTCGACGTCTTCCTCGTCGGCCCCAGGGCCGCCAGGAAGCGCGCGACGCGGCTGCTGGCGGAGCTCGGGTTCTTCATCCCCCGGCCGGTGGACGTGATCGGCCGCGATGCGGCGCAGCTCGCCGATGACGGAGACCCGTTCGTGCAGCGGGTGCTCGCCGCGCCCAAGGTGTGGGTGCACGGGGGTGATGGAACGCTCGCGAGGGCGGCGTGACCGCGCGCCTCGAGATCCTCGTCGAGAGCCGCAGGATCGAGGCGCTCCCGGCCGCCGACGAAGAGGTGGCTTCGGCGTGGGAGAAGGCGCTGCGCACCCTGCGCAGCTCCCGCCTCGAGGGCCTGGACGTGGAGCCGGCGTTCACCCTCGCGTACCAGTCCGCCCTCCAGTGCTGCGCGGCCGTGCTGCGCGCGGCTGGCTACCGGGCGATCGGACGCGATCACCACCACAGCATCTTCGCCGGTGTCGCGGCGCTGGAGGCCGGCGAGCTTTCCCGCATCGCCCGCGCCGCCGACGACATGCGCGTGGAACGGCACGAGGCGGTGTACGGCTCGACCGTCGCGATCGACCACGCGCAGTTGGAGGAGATGTACGACGTCGCAGCGCGGATGTTCGCGGCCGCGCACGCGTGGCTCCGTGCCGCCCGGCCGGCGCTCGACGTGGCGCCGCCACCCGCGCCGGAGCGCTGACACGACACAAAGGCCCGCCGACCGTGACGGTCGGCGGGCCAGTGGGTACTGCTCGGCAGCGGCTTTAGGAAGCGGCGCCCAGGCGGCCGATGAAGGCGTGCAGGCGCGACTTGGCGCGGGCGGCCTTGTTCGGGTGGATGATCCGCTTGCGGGCGGCGCGGTCGAGCAGCGAGACGGCCTCGCGCAGCGCGGTGGTGCCCTCGCCCTGGTCCCCGGCGGTGCGTACCCGCTTGAGGGCGCTGCGCAGGCGGGAGCGGAAAGCGCGGTTGCGCGCGGCGCGGATCTCGTTGGTCCGCATCCGCTTTTCGGCGGACTTGACGTTCGGCAAGGGATGCTCTCCGGAAATCAGCTCGGCGCCTTTTGCGGGCGCCGGCTCGTTGTGCGTTGGTTACGTGCTTTCGGCCCAGAAAACGGGAAGCCGAATCATACCCGGACTGGCGCGTGTTGTCAACCCCGGCTCAAGCCCGGTTTTGACAGGGAACGGCGCCACGCCTAACTTGCGCCGCATGGAGATCACCCCCGAACGCATCACCCAGTTCATCCTCGCGCTGCCCGTCCTGCTGCTGGCCTTTTCCGTCCACGAGTTCATGCACGCGTGGGTGGCGCTCAAGCAGGGTGACGACACGGCGTACAGGGCGGGCCGCGTCACGCTGGACCCGCGCTCGCACATCGACCCGATCGGCAGCCTGCTGTTCCCCGCGATCGGCGCGCTCACCGGCGCGCCGATCATCGGCTGGGCGAAACCCACGCCAACGGACCCGCGCAAGTACCGCAAGTACAAGCAGGGCGACATCCTGGTGTCGCTGGCCGGGGTGGTGGGCAACCTGGGGCTGGCGATCATGTTCGCGCTGCTGGACGTGGCCGCGGTGGCGCTCTTCCACGCCACCGGCGGGAACGGCTTCCTGCAGACCGCGCATCAGCTCTTCGTGACGGGCGTCTTCCTGAACGTCTTCCTGATCTTCTTCAACCTCCTGCCGGTGCCGCCGCTGGACGGCTCGCACGTGCTGTATCACCTGCTCCCGGCGAACCTGGCGCACGCGTACCGCCAGCTCTACCCCTACGGCTTCGTGATCCTGTACGCGCTGCTGATCCTGCGGGTGCTGAACGCGGTGCAGGCGCCGGCGAGCGCCGTCGCGCGCTTCCTGCTCTGGCCCACCACGCTGGTGTGAGCACCCTCCTGGAGCTCGACGCGCCGGCGGCGCGCGACCCGTTCGAGATCGACCTGGAGCGCTTCCACGGGCCGCTGGACCTGCTGCTGCACCTGATCCGCAACCAGGACATCGACATCTTCGACATCCCCATCTCGCGGATCACGCAGCAGTTCCTCGTGGCGATCCGCGGGCTGGAGCGGATCGAGCTGGAGCGCGCGGGGGAGTTCCTGGAGATGGCGGCCACGCTGGTGCGCATCAAGGCGCAGATGCTCTTCCCCCGCCGCGGCGACGAGGAGGACGGCGAGGACCCCCGCGCCGACCTGGTGCGCCGGCTGCTGGAGTACGAGCACTTCCGCGAGGCCGCGCGGCTGCTGGAGCAGGCCGAGCGCCAGCGCGCCCGCCTCTTCGGCCGCGGCTTCGTGGAGGTGCGCCCCGCGCCGAAGCTGGCCGACCTGCCGCTGGAGACGGCGTGGAGCGAGGTGTGGGAGGCCGCCCTGCGCATGGCCGAGCGGCTGGACGAGGTGCAGGCGGTGCACACCGTGCATGGGCGCCCGGTGAAGATCGAGGAGAAGATGAACGAGGTGGTGGACGCGCTGGTCGAGCGCCGCCGCGTCGAGTTCACCGCGCTGGTGGAGAAGTGGGGCACGCGCATCCACGCCGTCGCCACGCTGCTCGCCTGCCTGGAGCTGGGGAAGCGCTCCGTGGTGCGCCTGCGCCAGACGGAGCCCTTCTCGGCGCTCTGGATCTACCGCGCCCGCGAGCGCCCCCGCCCCGAGGCCGACGCGTGAGCCCGCGTCCGCGACTCAGCGCGACGCCGCTGAAGATGAAGCGTCGGACGACGTGCGGTGCGTCGGCGTCGCTGGTTCACGTCGCGTGCGCCGTTCCGTCGGCTGAGCGTGCGCCGGTAGTCCGCGGAGGCGGACTTCGCGTGGTTGTTGCAGCGATTTCAATCGCCCCGCTCACCCCGGCGGCCGCGTGAGGCCCAGCCGGGTGATCGAGGCGCTGCTGTTCGCCAGCGAGGCGCCGCTGAGCGCGGCCGAGCTGGCGCGCGCCGACGAGTCGCTGGACGAGGAGCGGGTGGAGACCGCCGTGGCCGAGCTGCGCGCCGAGTACGAGCGCGAGGAGCGCGCCTTCGGAATCTATGAGGTGGGCGGCGGGTACCAGATCCTCACCCGCCCCGAGTTCGCGCCGGTGCTGGAGCGCTTCGACAGCGTGCCCACCGCGCACCGGCTCTCGGGCCCCGCGCTCGAGGCGCTGGCCATCATCGCCTACCGCCAGCCGGTGGGGCGCGCGGAGCTCGAGGACATCCGCGGGGTGGGCGCCGGCGCGGTGCTCAAGACGCTGCAGGAGCGCGGCCTGGTGGAGGTGGTCGGCCGCGGCGAGGGGCTGGGGCGCCCGCTGCTGTACGGCACCACGCCCTTCTTCTTGCAGCATTTCGGCTTCCGGGCGCTGGACGACCTTCCGCGCCCCGAAGACCTGCCCGTGGTGCTCGCGCGCCGCGAGCCCAGCCAGGACCCACAGCTCTCTCTCGGTGATGCCGCGGCCTAAGCAGAACAAGCACCAGCACGTGGAAGAAGTACGCCTCCAGGCGTTCCTGGCGCACTCGGGCGTGGCCTCGCGCCGCGCCGCCGAGGAGCTGATCGCCAGCGGGCGCGTGTTCGTGAACGGCGAGAGCGTGACCGCGCCGGGGCTGAAGGTGCGCCCCGGCGTGGACGAGATCTCGGTGGAGGGGCAGACGGTGGCGGTGCAGCCCATCACCTGGATCGCGCTGCACAAGCCCACCGGCTACGTGACCACGCGCATCGACCAGTACGGCCGCAAGACGATCTACGACCTCCTCCCCGACCGCTACCACGGCCTCTTCCACGTGGGCCGGCTGGACCGCGACAGCGAGGGGCTGATCCTGCTGACCAACGACGGCGGGCTCGCCAACCGCATGCTGCACCCGTCGTTCGGCGTCACCAAGGAGTATTGGGCCGACGTGGAGGGGAAGCCCACCGCCGAGGAGATGCACCGGCTGACGGACGGCGTGGAGCACGAGGGCGAGATCCTGAAGGCCGAGAGCGTGCGCCGCCTGCACCAGACCGGCGAGCACGAGCACCGCCTGTCGATCGTGATGGTGGAGGGGAAGAACCGCGAGGTGCGCCGGATGCTGGAGGCGCTGGGCCACCCGGTGAACCGCCTGATGCGCCGCCGCTTCGGCCCCGTGGCCCTGGGCGAGCTGAAGCCGGGGAAGTGGCGCGTGGTGGACGACACCGAGCTCTCCAGCCTGCGCAAGAAGCCGGAGAAGGCCGCCGAGGCAACCGCCACCGGCACCGGCGGCGACCGCCCCCCGCGCCGCGCCACGCACGGCACGTACAGCGACGCGGAGAAGAAGCCCGCCCGCCCCGCGTCCGCCGAGAAGTCGCGCCGCAACGCGGACGAGAAGGGCTCGCGCCCGCTGGCCAAGGTCCGCAAGCCGTCCGGCCAGGGCGCCGCGAAGCCGGCTCGCGGCCGCTGGAACGAGGACCGAGACGCCACGCCGCGCGCCGCCGGCGAATCCGGCAAGCGCGCCGGCAAGCGTGGACCCGGCGAGCCGCGTGAGCGCTTCCTGCGCCCGTCCGCCCGCCCCACCGGCAAGCCCGTGCGCCGCGACGCGGAGGAGACGCCCCGCGGCCCCGTCCGGCGCGACGACGACGCCCCGCGGCGCCCGCCCGTCCGCCGCGACGACGACGCGCCCCGCAGCCGTCCGAGCGCCCGCGACGGCGCTCCTCGCCGCGCCCCCGTCCGGCGCGACGAAGCGTCCGCGCCGCGCCGCCCGTCCGCTGGCAGCCGTCCGGGCGCGCCTGCCCGTCCGCCGCGAGACGGGGATGACACGCAGGCTCGCCGTCCACCCGCCGGCCGCAGCACGGGACCCGGTCGTCCTCGGCGGGATGATGAGGAGACGCCGACGCGCCGTCCGACCGCTGGCCGTAGCGCCGCGCCGGGCCGTCCTCGGCGGGATGATGATGAGGGATCGACGCGCCGCCCCACCGCGGGCCGCGGTGCCGGGCCGGGCCGTCCTCGGCGGGATGATGAAGAGGCGCCGACGCGCCGTCCACCCGCCGGCCGCAGTGCTGGGCCAGGCCGTCCGCGGCGGGATGATGAGGAGGCGCCGACTCGCCGTCCGCCCGCCGGCCGCAGTGCCGGGCCGAGCCGTCCGCGGCGGGATGATGATGAGGGGCCGACCCGCCGTCCGACCGCTGGCCGTAGCGCCGGGCCGGGTCGCCCGCGGCGGGATGATGACGAGGGGCCGACCCGCCGTCCGCCCGCCGGCCGTGGTGCGGGGCCGAAGCGTCCCGCCAAGAGCGACGATGCGCGCGAGGAGCGCCGTCCCGGGCAGGGTGGCGAGCGCGAGATGAAGGCGCAGTGGCCGCAGACCGGCCGCCCGGAGCGCAGCGCCGAGCAGAAGCGCGACGACGGCGAGGGGCCGCGGCGTGCCGGCCGTCCCGGTGGTCAGGGCCCCGGCGCGTATCGCGACGACGGGGCGCGGGGCAAGCCCGGTGGGCGTGCCGGTGGTGCGCCCGCGCGCGGAGGGCGCGACGGTGACCGGCCGCCCCCGGGTGGCTCGCGTCCGCGGCCGGGCGGCGCGGGCAAGGGCGGCGGCGCCCCCAAGCGTGGCGGCGGGGCGGGGAAGGGCGGCGGCAAGCCCGGTGCGAAGCGCGGCGGAGGCGGCGGCCGGCGCGCGTGACGGATCCATCCGGCATCCCCAGACGCAGTTAAGTCCGGAGTTTTCGCGCGTTCCTGGGTGGTGCCCCCGGCGGCGGGGCGAATCGCGCGTCGACGTGAGGCGCGGCGTCGGAGGGACGCGGTGGGACATCGAGCGGTGGCACCGGGAGCGGACGCATCCGCCGTGGGTGCCTGGTCATCCCCGCGATGAACCGGGGCGAGCGCATCGAAACGTAACGGCCGTATGAGCGGATCGAAGAGCGTACCGGCGCTGATCGTGGACCTCGCCAAGGGGCATTCCCTGGCCGAGTACTACCCGCTCGTGCACCCCACCCTGGTCTCCGCGCTCCACCGGCTCGAGGACACGCTCCTCGTGTACGGCGACGAGGAGGACCTGGCGATCGACGTGGCGCCGGGCGGCCTCTCGGTGAAGGGCGAGAGCGTGGCCCGGCGCTCGCCGCACGTGCAGCGCTTCGCCTCCAAGCTGGGCGAACACGGCGTGCGCGAACTGGTGCTGCGCCACAAGGTGACCGCCGAGTCGCTGGGGCGGCTCCTGTCGGCCGCGGCGCTGCCGGCGCGCATCGTGGCGGCGGGCGGCGGGTTCGGCGCGGTGCTCGCGGCGGCGGGGGTGTCGCGCGTCGCCATCGACGGACTCCGCATCGAGCCGGGGCAGCAGTCGACCACGCCGCCCGTGCAGGTGACCGGGCCGGCGGGCGCGGCGGGGAAGAAGACCGGGCTTGAGGACGTGGGGCTGTGGAGCACCCACGAGATGTACCAGCAGGTGCAGCTCTCGGCCCGGCGGGTGGAGACGGAGAACCTGGAGGAGCTCCGCGCGATGCTCCGCGACGGCGGCGACTCGGAGCGGATCGAGGCGCTGCAGCGGCTGGAGTTCGTGGCGCAGTGGTGCATCGAACGGTCGATGCTGGACCGCGCCATCGGCGTGCTCACCGACCTGCGGCGCGACGCGGAAAGCCTGGCGCGGCGCAACCCGGGCACCCGCGGCAGCATCATGATGGCCATGACGCGCATCGCCAACCGCTTCCTGATCGAGGAGATCGTGGAGCGGCTGGGGCGCAGCAAGAGCGAGGAGGACCGCGCCGGCCTGCGCGGAACGCTGCTGGCGCTGGGTGCCGAGGTGGTGACGCCGCTGGTGCGCAGCCTGATCGCCGCCAGCGACCTCTCCGCCCGCCGCGCCTACCGCGACGCGCTGGTGGAGCTGGACCGCGTGGGCGTGCCGCTGCTGGAAGACATGGTGGGCGACGAGCGCTGGTTCGTGGTGCGCAACATGGTGGGGATCCTGGGCGAGATCCGCAGCGCCGACGCCATCGAGCACTTCGCGCGCACCATCCGCCACGCCGACGTGCGCGTGCGCCGCGAGACGGTGATCGCGCTGAGCAAGTTCGGCGGCGAGGAGGCGGTGCAGCAGCTCACCATCGGGCTGAACGACGCCGAGCCGTCGCTGCGCTCGGCCGCCGCGCTGGGGCTGGGGCTGACCAAGGCGCCGACCGCCGTGGCCGCGCTGATGAAGCGGCTCGGCGAGGAGACCGACCAGGAGACCGCGATCGAGGTGATCCGCGCGCTCGGCCGCATCGGCGATCCGCGCGCGGTGCCGGTGCTGGCGGAGCGCGCGAGCGGCGGCAGCCTGTTCTCGCGCACCCCGCTGCCGATACGGGTGGAGGCCATCCGCGCGCTCGGCGACATCGGCGGCGAGGGCGCCCGCGCCGTGCTGCACCGCCAGATGCGCGACCGCCACGGCGCCGTGCGCGAAGCCGCGCTCAAGGCGAGCGAGGGGAAGCAGGAGCAGCAGCCGGTCTAGCCCTGCGCGCCCATCGCGTGCGCCGCTGACGGAAACGCTCGTCGACATGAAATCCCCCTCACTCGCGTCTGGCGTGAGAGGGGGATTTGCATTGGTGCAGATCGATTGGAGAGGGGGGATGATGCTGCCGGAGCGAGCGGGACACGCAGGAACGCCGGGTGTCTCTCCGGCCATCTCCCTCCCGGTCTCGTCCATGCGTCTGGATTGAAACCGTCTCGTGCTTCCGCGCGTCCTGTTGCACGCGGAGCGCGCGGGGGCGAAACTGAGCCGCGCGGGTCGCGTGGACTTCCACCCGGATCGGAGACGAATGCCGTTCGCACTCCTGGCGCTGGCGCAGGTCGCCGGCTTGCTGCTGGTTCCGTTCGGGCTTCCCGGCACCTGGCTGCAGGTGGCGGCGCTCGGCGCGTACGCGTGGGCCATGCACTGGCGCGGAGGGTGGTGGATCTTCGCCCTGGTGCTGGTCGTCGCGATCATCGCAGAGGTCGTGGAGTTCGCGATCGGCGGGCGGTACGCGCGGAAGTACGGCGGAAGCAAGCGCGCGGCGTGGGGCGCCATCCTGGGCGGGCTGATCGGCGCCTTCGCGGGGATCCCGATCCCCATCATCGGCAGCGTGATCGGCGCGTTCCTGGGTGCCTTCGTGGGCGCGGCGGTGCTGGAGATGACCAAGAACCCCGAGATGCGCGGCGCATTGCGCGTGGGCTGGGGCGCGTTCGTCGGCCGCATCGTGGCCGTGGCGATGAAGTCCGCCGCGAGCGTGGTGATCGGCGTGGTGACGGTGCTGGCGGCGCTGGCGTGGAGCGCCGCGTGACCGACGGCTCGGCCGCGGCCGCGGAGATGGCGGCGCGGCTGGCCGAGCTCACCGAGGCGGGCTGCTGGGAATGGCAGATCCTGGTCTTCGCGGACGAACGTCTGCAGCTGATCGGCGGCGGCGACATGGACTACTCGCACGACACCGAGGCGGCGTTCCACGGCGTCACCTTCATCTCCTGCCCCACGCGGATGAAGCACCCGCGCTTCCGGCTCGCCACCGAGCACGAGACGCTCGTGTCGGGGGCCTACGCGGCGCTGGAGCCCGGGGCCGTGGTGGTCGCGATCGAGGGGGACGCCATCAACGACTTCGACCGCACCTGGTTCATCACCGCGCGCTCGGTGGAGGTGAAGCGCGGGCTCTTCCGCCACGCGCCGACCGGCGGGACGAGCGCCTGACGCCGGATCCACGCGAGAGAATTGCCGGCGGGCCGGAGCAGGTGGGACCCGGGGTGCTTTCCAGCGACCTGGTGCGGCGCTGGCGCGAGGTTTCCATCACGGCGCAGGCGTGGTCACACCGGGAGCTGCGTGGACGTTGTTCCCTGGGCAACCTGTCACCCGCGAAACGGAGTGCCGACGTGAAGCGCATACCTGGCTGCATCGTGATGACGCTCGTGCTGGGCGCCTGCTCCCTGGGCACCGACGGGGAGGCGCGCGAGCCCGGGATCGTCGCGTCCGCGGCGCTGAAGACACCCGTCTTGGTGGCGCCGACCACCGTGGCGGCAGGGCAGACCTTCCAGGTCACGGTCACCACGCTGGGCCTGCACAGCTGCTATCGCGCGGGCGGCGCCGACGTCACCCTCGCCGCCACGGAGGCGAGGATCCGGCCCTACGACCACATCGCAACCATCGATTGCAAACAGGGCGAGCTGCTGCTGTCGCGCACCGTGGCGCTGCACTTCGACACCCCGGGCACCGCTCGGATCGTGGTGGAAGGCCAGAACGACCCCAGGCTGGGGCAGATCTCGATCGTGCGGGTGGAACAGACGGTCACGGTGCAGTAGCTTCCTCGCCGTCCCCGCGGCGTGCGCTCGCGCTCGCCGCGGGCACCCTCGCTCCACGTCCACGCCGGGGCCGGATGCCCATCGGCACTCCATCTCCGATCGGCGCGTGTCCGGTGTCACATCCCAGCCCGCGCGGGCGTTCTTACGCCGAACTCATCGTCACTCACCGCTGCGATCGACTGCCATGACACGCCGCCTCCTCTGCCTGCTCGCGCTGCCGCTGCTCGCCGCCTGCCCCCCCTCGCCCGTAGATGTCGTCGAGGATCGCACGCCGCCGCTGGGGGACCGCACGCCTGGCATCATCCGCTCGTCGTACCTGCGCTCGCCCGCGCTGGTGGCGCCCGCGGTGGTGAGCGCGGGGCAGACTTTCCAGGCGACGGTGACCACGCTTGGCTTCAGCGGGTGCTGGCGCGCCGACGGCGCCGAGGTGGCGACGGCTGCGGCCACGGCCAGCATCCACCCGTACGACCGCCAGGAGGGCGAGGTGTGCACCGCCGCGCTGGTGGAGCTGCGCCGCACGGTGGACCTGCGCTTCGACACGCCGGGAACGGCGAAGATCGTGGTCGAAGGCCGCAGCGACCCCAACGAGCCGCAGTCCGGCATCGTCCGCGTGGAGCAGACGGTGACGGTGCAGTAGCTAACCGCACTTCGGAGTGCAGCCGGCCGAATTTGCCGGCTGCACCGACTATTGTTGCCGGTCCTCAAAGCGGATTTTAACTTCGTTCGCTAGCCCCTATTCGCATCGCCTCCATAGCACGGCACTCGGTTTCCGCGCAGGTGGTATACAGGGGGCACAGCGACTTGACGGGAGCAACTAGCGCCACCGCCCCCGTAATCCCCTCGGCGAATACCTTTCCTGTCCAATGCCGAATTTTCATGAACATCCTTGAAAAGCTCCATACGCGGTTCTTCTATATCTACGTGATCGCGCTGTCGACGATGACGTTGGCCCTCATGTATCTCTCTGTTCAGTTCGACTGGATCACGCAGGAGCAATTGTCAAAGGGCGTCGACATCACCTTGAAGACGCTTGCTTTCTTCGCCGGCTCGGCGTGGGCGTTGAATCGTTACTATGTTGCTCGGACAGACATCCCACATATTCGGATCGATCCGATCATCGACGTCGTGTCGCCGTCCAAGCTGAATGCCAGCCACAAGCTACTGATTTTTCGACTCGACGTTGTGAACACAGGCAAGGTCAGACTTGATGAGCTAACGGTTTCCGTTCACGTCGATTCAGTCTCGCTTCGTGGTACCAAGGTGGAACACGAACGTGTACGGCAATCGGCCGAAAACCCGCACCCGGCCGTCATTGAGCCAGGGTCGTGGTCCGCTATCAACGCTGAAGTCGTCCTCCCAGAGGCATCCTTGGCCGTGAGGCTGTTGGTGGTGCTCACGTTGCGCGGTAAGACTTGGACAACGTGGCACCGGACCTTTGCGGTACGTTCTCCTGCGGCAAATGGAGGCACGTCCTCACCAGTCTTGTCCACGGCTTCGGGAGCGCCGCTGGCCACTGAGGCGGGCGCACGAGATTCTCGGTCGGAATCCCCTCCACCCTTGGAGGCGGCCCGCACCATTGCGTTGCCGATCCAATCTGGTTTCTGCGGGGAACTCTTAGTTAAAGATGGTAAAGAACTCGTCGGGCGTGAGGATCAACGAGGAACCGTGGTCGACGAGGGACCACGGAACAACGCTGCAGTTCTGCGGCCTGATCACGTTCGCGGGATCGTCGCTGAGAAAAGCTCGACAGCGGTCAGTCCAACAGAAGCTGGTCTCCTTCCACCTTCTCAGGAGCTGACGATGTCGACGACAGGAGAGAAGCCGGGAAAGGGCACGTACCGCTGCACGAAGTGCGGTCAAACCGTGCGGCTGGACGACGACAGCGATCGGCTGCCGCCGTGCCCGAGTTGCCAGGGTACCGAGTACCGGCCGTGACGGCGCATCGGGCCGGCGCAGGTTGACACCCGGCGCCGCCGCGGCGTAGGTTCAGCACAGGATACGTCAGGCGCGGTCCCATCCCTTCGCGGGCGGGACCGCGCCTCGCTTTTGTGCCCTCCGGCGCAATCCGTGCAGCCTCCGCAGAGGCCTCGCGGACGCGCCGCGGGGCGGGGAAGCGGATCAACCGGACTCGCTCGGAAACGGCTCGGGGAGAGATGAGCAAGGGAAGCTGCGTGGTGATCGTCGGCTCGCAGTGGGGCGACGAGGGGAAAGGGAAGATCGTGGACGTGCTGGCGGAGGAGATCGACATCGTCGCCCGCTACCAGGGGGGCGCGAACGCCGGCCACACCGTGCACGTGGGCAGCGACGAGTTCATCCTGCACCAGATCCCCAGCGGCATCCTGCACCCGGGCCGCACCTGCCTGCTGGGCAACGGCGTGGTGTTCGACCCGTTCCAGTTCTTCGAGGAGCTCGACGAGATCCGCGCCAAGGTCCCCGACGCCGAGCAGCGCGTGGGGGTGAGCGGCCGCGCGCACCTGCTGCTGTACTACCACAAGCTCCTCGACCGCGCGGCCGAGGCGAGCCGCGGGGCGGGGAAGATCGGCACCACCGGCCGCGGCATCGGGCCGGCGTACGAGGACAAGGTGGCGCGCCAGGGGATCCGCGTGGCCGACCTGCGCGACGCCGAGCGCGCCGAGATGCTGCTGCGCCGCGCGGCCGAGCGCATCAACCGCAAGCTGGAGCTGTTCGATAGCGGCGAGACGGTGGACGCCGACCTGCTCGTGCGCGACGTGCTCTCCATCCGCGAGCGGCTGCTGGCGCTGATGGTGGACACCGGGCGCGTGATCCAGGACGCGCTGAACGCCGGCAAGCGCGTGCTGCTGGAAGGCGCCCAGGGCGCGCTGCTGGACGTGGACCACGGCACGTATCCCTACGTGACCTCGTCGAACACCACGGCGGGCGGCGCGGGGCTGGGGGTGGGGATCGGGCCCACCATGATCGACGACGTGGTGGGCGTGGTGAAGGCCTACACCACGCGCGTGGGCGAGGGCCCGCTGCCGACGGAGTTCCCGTCGCCGCTGCAGGAGGAGATCCGCGAGAAGGGCGGCGAGTTCGGCGCGACCACGGGGCGCCCACGGCGCTGCGGGTGGTTCGACGCGGTGGTGGTGCGCTACGCGGCGCTGGTGAACGGCCTGACCGGCCTGGCGGTGACCAAGCTCGACGTGCTGGACGGCCTTCCCGAACTGAAGATCGCCACGCACTACGGCGCCGGCGGGCAGACGCTGGACGACTTTCCCGGCGACTTGGCGCTGCTGGCGGAAGCGGCGCCGCAGTACGAGACGCTCCCCGGCTGGACCGAGACCACCTCCACCGCGCGGAAGTGGGAAGACCTCCCCGCCGCCGCGCACGCGTACCTGCGCCGGCTGGAGGAGCTGACCGGCGTGCCGATCTGGTACGTGTCGGTCGGTACGCGGCGCGACCAGATCATCCACGTGGCGCGGTAGCCGCTCTCGGGAGGTTGGACGGAGATGCGGCAGGGCGACGGGCGCAATATCTTGCGCCCGTCGCTGTTTCCGGAGATGAAGGTTCGCAGAACCGTTGCGGACGACGGAGAAACCGGCGGTGAAAGCCCGCCTTCCGCGAAGCGTCGAATGGCGCACGGACGCGGGAGGGATGCGCGCCCGGAGGGCCGGGACGGCGCCGCAACGGCAGTTTGTTGCGGCGGTGGCCCGGCGCCGTTGGGCACGGCGGTATCGTGCCCTACGGCGCGCGCAGCCCGTTTTGGCGCCCAGGCGCCAAACACGCCCAAACCATGCAGTCCAAGCAGTTTAGATGATTCCTGACACACGAGGTTCGTCGGTCGACGCGGACGAGGCGCTGCGGTGGATCAAGCCGTCGGTGCGCGCGCTGGGGGCGTACACGCTGCGCCACCACGAGCCGCGCATCAAGCTCAACCAGAACGAGAGCCCGTACGACGTTCCCGACGCGTTGAAGCGGCGCATCGCCGAGCGGCTGGACGGCCGCCCGTGGAACCGCTACCCGCCGTTCGTCGCGACCAGCTTCATCGGCGCGGTGAGCGAGGCCACGGGGTGGGCGGAGGAGGGCGTGCTGGTGGCGAACGGCTCGAACGAGCTGATCCAGTCGATCCTCTCCGTGACGGTCGGCCCGGGCACGTCCGTCGTGATCCCCGAGCCCACCTTCACGCTGTACCGGCTGATGACGGAGGTGAACGGCGGCACCGTCGCCTCCGTCCCGCTCACGGCCGAGCTGGCGTTCGACGTGGACAGGATCATTCGCGCGTCGAACGAGGGCGGCGCGGCGGTGATCGTGCTGTGCACGCCCAACAATCCCACCGGCTCGGCGCTGACGGAGGACGAGATCCTGCGCATCCACGACGAGACGGACGCGCTGGTGCTGCTGGACCAGGCGTACGTGGAGTTCGGCGGGGTCGACGGCATCCCGCTGCTGGAGGGGCGGCTGCGCCTGGTCGTGCTGCGCACGTTCAGCAAGGCGATGGCGTTGGCGGGGCTGCGCGCCGGCTACATGCTGGCCCACCCCGCCCTCGCGGCCGAGGTGCACAAGGGGAAGCTGCCGTACAACATCAACTTCTTCACCGAGGTGGCCGCCGCCGAGGTGCTGCGCGGCCGCGCGCTGCTGCAGCCGAACGTGGAGCGGATGCGCGAGCAGCGCGACCGCCTGCTGGCGGAGATGGCGGAGGTCGCCGGCATCCGCGTCTATCCCAGCGCGGCGAACTTCGTGCTCTTCCGCGTGGAATCGCCCGCGATCACCCACACGGCGCTCTTCCAGCGGCTGCTGGACGAGCACGGGATCCTGGTGCGCGACGTGAGCAAGTACCCGATGCTGGAGCGCTGCCTGCGCGTGAACGCGGGCACGGCGGACGAAACCGGCGCGTTCCTGGGCGCGCTCCGCACCATCATGAGCGAGGTGGAGGCCCCCACCCGGAAAACTGCGGACGGTACCGCTGTCCGCGATCTTCCGACCTCCCCCAAGAACAGCACGGGGGAGGTAAGAAATGTCGAGGGCGAGGTGAACCGATGAGCCGCACGGCCACGCGGGAACGGAAGACGCGCGAGACCGAGATCCGCGTCCGCATCGACCTGGATGGCACGGGCGAGGCGAAGGTGGCGACGGGGATCGGCTTCTTCGACCACATGCTGGACGCGCTCGCCCGCCACGGGATGTTCGACCTGGAGGTCGACTGCCGCGGCGACCTGCACGTCGACGCGCACCACACGGTGGAGGACGTGGGGATCGTGCTGGGCGGGTGCGTGCTGGAGGCGCTGGGCGACAAGCGCGGGATCGTGCGCTACGCCGACGCGACCGTGCCGCTGGACGAGGCGCTGGTGCGCGCGGTGGTGGACGTCTCCGGCCGGCCGTTCCTGCACTTCCAAGTTCCGCTCCCCGCCGGCCAGCCCCGCGTGGGCGACTTCGACGCGTCGCTCTCGGCCGAGTTCTGGCGCGCGTTCGCGACCGAGGCGCGCGTGACCATGCACCTGGACGGCATCCGCGGCGACAACGCGCACCACGTGATCGAGGCGACGTTCAAGGCCGCCGCCCGTGCGCTGGACGCCGCCACGCGGCTGGACCCGCGCCGCGGCGACGCCGTGCCGAGCACCAAGGGCGCGCTGTGAGCCGAGGGCGGGTCACGATCCTGGACTACGGCGCGGGAAACCTGCGCTCCGTCGCGAAGGCGTTCGAGCACGAAGGCGCCGACGCGCTCCTCACGTCCGACCCGGCGGAGGCGGCGCGCGCGGACCTGCTGGTGCTGCCGGGGCAGGGGCACTTCGGCCAGTGCATGACGCGGCTGCGCGAGGCGGGGCTGGCGGACGCGGTGCACGAGCACGTCGCCGCGGGGCGGCCCTTCCTGGGGATCTGCGTGGGGATGCAGCTCCTGTACGACGGCAGCGAGGAGGCGCCGGGCGTCTCCGGCCTGGGCCTGCTCCCCGGCACGGTGCGGCGCCTGCGCACGGAGCTGCCACTGCCGCACGTGGGCTGGAACAGCGTGGAGTTCGTCCGCAGCGCCGAGACCGACCCGCTGCTGGACGGCGTCGCCGGCCCGGAGCCGCGCTACTTCTACCACGTGCACAGCTACGGCGTGCTGGAGAGCGACGGCGAAACCGTGCTGGGCCGCTGCACCTACGACGACAGCTTCGCCAGCATCGTGGGCCAGGGCAACGTGTGGGGCATCCAGTTCCACCCCGAGAAGAGCCAGGAAGACGGCCTGCGCATCCTGCGGAACTTCGCGGGGATGTGATGCGCGGACAGCGCAGTCAAAATCGTGCTTCGCCACGATGACCATCCTCGCGGTCCTGCCACACGGCCGCCGCAGACTGATAAATTGCTCGCTGGGCGCCAGATCGTCCCTCCCCTGCAGTTCGGGGGAGGGACAGGCGAGGAACGAGCCAGGGAGAGGGGTCCCGCGGGGCTCGTGGCTGGAGCTATTGGCCTGTTGCGAAGGAGAGCACAGTGAGCGAAGAACACGAGAAAGTGCCGGCTCCGAATCCCGAGAACGACGGGCCTGATGCGGATCTCCCCGACCTGATCACGTTCATGCAGGCCTCACCGCTTGCGGCCGCGATCAGGGAGGATGGGATCGACTTCGAGGTCGAGCGCTCGCAGGACCTCCCGCGTGACATTGATTTCGATTGAGAACCCATGCCTGACACCGCCGTCTTCTTCCGGGGCCACGGGCTCGGCAACGACTACGTCGCGCTGGAGCTCGACGCGCTCCCGTTCGGCCTGACGCCGCCGGCCGTGCGGCTGTTGTGCGACCGGCACACGGGCGTGGGGAGCGACGGCATCCTGGCCGCCGTTCCCAGCGACGCGGCCGACTTCGGGCTGCGCATCTTCAACCCCGACGGGAGCGAGGCCGAGAAGAGCGGCAACGGCATCCGCATCTTCGCCGCGTACCTGCTGGACCTGGGGCGCGTGAGCGTGGGGCCGGCGTTCACGGCGGAGACGCCCGGCGGCACCGTGCGCGTGCGCATCGTGGGCGAGACGGGCGAGGGCGTGCTGGACGTGGAGGTGGAGATGGGGGTCGCCAGCTTCCGCAGCGCCGACGTGGGGCTGGCCGGCCCTGACCGCGAAACCGAGGGCGAGGCGCTGGAGCTGCCCTCGGGCGACCGCGTGTGGATCAACACGGTGAGCATCGGCAACCCGCACTGCGTGGTCTTCCAGGACGAGCTCGACGTGGAGGAGCTGCGCCGCCGCGCGCCGCAGATCAGCACGCACCCCGATTTCGCGCGCGGCACCAACGTGCAGTTCGCCGTGGGCACCGCGCCCGACGAGGTGGAGGCGTGGGTGTGGGAGCGCGGCGCCGGCGAGACGCGCGCCTCGGGCTCCAGCGCCTGCGCGGTGGCCGCCGCCGCCGTGCGCCGCGGCCTGGTGAGCGAGCGGCAGGTGGCGGTGCGGATGCCCGGTGGCACGCTGCACGTGGAGGTGCGCGACGACTGGAGCCTGCTGCTGCGCGGGCCCGTGGAGGGCGTCTGCCGCGGCGAGCTGACGGCGGGGATGGTGGCGCGGCTCAAGGTCCTGGGCTGATGCTGGCCAAGCGCATCATCCCCTGCCTGGACGTGAAGGACGGGCGGGTGGTGAAGGGGATCCAGTTCGAGGGGCTGCGCGACGCGGGCGACCCGGTGGAGCAGGCCGTGCGCTACGACGCCGAGCGCGCCGACGAGCTCTGCTTCCTCGACATCACCGCCAGCCACGAGGGCCGCGCCAGCACGCTGGACATGATCCGCCGGGTCGCCGACAGCGTGTTCATCCCCTTCACCGTGGGCGGCGGCGTGCGCAGCGTGGATGACTTCAACGCCATCCTGGGCGCCGGCGCCGACAAGGTGTGCGTCAACACCGCCGCCGTGCAGGACCCGGAGCTGGTCGCGCGCGCGGCGGACCACTTCGGCTCGCAGTGCGTGGTGGTGGCGGTGGACGCGAGGCGGGCGGAGGAGGCGTCGGAGCGCATCCCCAGCGGCTTCGAGGTGTTCACCCACGGCGGCCGGCGTGGCACCGGGATCGACGCCGTGGCGTGGGCGCGCCGGGTGGAGCGTCTCGGCGCGGGCGAGATCCTGCTGACCTCGATGGACCGCGACGGCACGCGCGACGGCTACGACCTGGCGCTGACCGGCGCGGTCGGCGCCGCCGTGCGCATCCCGGTGATCGCGTCGGGCGGTGCGGGGGCGCTGGAGCACCTGGACCACGCGCTGACGGCCGGCGCGCACGCGGTGCTCGCCGCGTCCATCTTCCACTTCGGCGAGTACACGCTGGCCGAGGCGCGGCGGTATCTGGCGGCGCGCGGGCATCCGGTGCGGGGATAATGGACCGTGCGGTGGTTTGATACCGAATCTTCGAACCCGAAGCGTAGTCATCCGCGATCCGCGTCGGGCTAATAGCACGCGGTTGGACGAAGAGGCGCTCGGGTGAACGCCCGCCGTGATGCCGTCTTGCCAGGCATCATCCTGGTTCAAACGCCGAGGGAATCTCACGCAGAGCAGCAGAGAAGGCAGAGAAGGCAGAGAACGACGAAGTTCTCTGCTTCCTCCGCTGCTCTGCGTGAGACATTTTCCGAACCTTGATTCCGAGCTGATCTCTGCAAAGTGGTATGACGCACGATCGGCCGGATCGGCTCACGCCCCCGGCCGCGTCCGCTGCCTGAAGAGCTCGACCACGCGCGAGGTGACCTGGCCGGGTGTCTGGTCGTTGACGTCCATCGAGCACCACCCCTCCTCGCGCGCCAGCCTGCGCATGACCTCCCCCACCTGCCCCTGGTAGCGGACGAACGTCTCCCGGCTGGGAGGCCCGAGCCCGTCGAAGAACCCCGTCTCCCCCTTGCCGAGCTCGCCCTTGCGCGCCACGGCGACCTCCGGGTCCACGTCGAGGTACACGACCAGGTCGGGACGGGTCAGGTGCGCGAAGCAGGCCGCCAGGTGCCCCGCGTCCATCGTCTTCTTCAGGGTGAAGCGGGCGAGGAACTTGTAGTACCAGTTGTCCACCACCACGGTGACGCCGGCGGCCAGCAGCGGCCTGACCTTGCGGAGGTCCATGGCCGAGAACCACGACGCCATGTTGTAGAGCGCGTGGTGGTCGCCCAGCTCGCCGATGGGCGCGTCGCCGTACTCCCAGATCAGCGCCTTCAGCAGCGCCATCCGCCCCGTCAGCTCGGGCGTGCCGCACTCCGGGTCCTTCCGCTCGACCAGCGCGGCGGCCACCCCCTCGGCGGTCAGCGCCGCCACCACCGAGCGCGCGATCGTCGTCTTCCCGGCCCCGTCCAGCCCTTCGAAGCAGATCAAGGCCCCCCGCTCCACGCCGGCCGTCACCTCGCGCTCCACAGCTTGGGCCACATGTCGCCCAGGTCGTTCACCTGCAGCGGCTCGAGCTCCGGCGGCGGGTGCGACGCCCGCTCCAGGAACGCCTCGACCTCGGGGCGCGGCGACACGCCGAAGTTCCGGCTCAGCCGCCGCAGAACGTAGTACCCGGCGGCCTCGAGCCGGTACTGCCGGAGGATCTCCAGCAGGCGCGCGAACGTCGCCTCGCTCGTCGCGGGGATCAGCCGCACGAGGTCGGCGAACTGGTAGGCGCCCTTCCCGTAGTTGTGGACGCCCTCCCAGTAGATCTTGTAGATCACGTGGAAGAGCGTCCACTCCGGGGGCGGGAGGCGGACCGGGAGCCCGTCCCAGTCGATGGCGGCGGCCCGTTCCACCAGCGGCTCGACGTCCACCTCCAGGCTGAGCCCGTGGTGGAGGTCGACGGAGACGTAGCAGGCGAGCTCGTCCTGCTCGGTCAGGTGCCAGATGAACTGCGAGTCGAGGTCGCGGCGGATCGCGGCCTCCTCCGCGGCGATGATGCCCGTCGCCAGCTGCCGGCGGACGAGGAAGCCCAGCTCGTAGTGCTGCGCCTCGACCCGCGCGCGGAGCACCGGGTCGGCGAGATGGAAGCGCTTCGTCGCGGGATCCCACTGCGCGGCGATGAAGCCGCAGTCGCGCGTGGCCTCCTCGGCCCGGCGCAGGAGCCTGCGCGGCACGGCGATGTCGAAGTCCTTGCCGACGCGCAGCTTCGGGTCGGGGTAGGCGGCGAAGCGCACCGCGCTCCCCTTGAGCATCGCGTACGGGATGCCGCGCTGCTGGAAGGTCTCGATCAGCCGGGCGCAGATGCGGAGCTGCACGCGCCCCAGCACGTCCAGGCCCACCAGGCGGTCCCGGACGCGCTGCGCGGCGGGATCGCCGGCCCGCCGTCGGCCGCCCCAGGCGAGCAGGCGCGGGGCGACGGCGGGGAGGACCTGCCACGCGGAGAGGGCGAAGGCGCACGCCTCCGCGAACTCGACCGAGTCGCGCGGGCCGCGCGGCGGCTCGCTGGTGCCGAGCAGCCACGCGGCCCGCCCCGGCTCTGTCGGTATGGAGGGCATTCCGCCGTCTGTCGCTACAGCTCCTTCTGCACCGGCAGCTCCGTGCCCGTGCCGCGGGCGCCGGAGAGGCGGGCCGCCACCGCGCTGGCCAGCTGCGTCACCAGCGGCGAATCGTCGGCGGCCAGCCGCCGGCTCACCGCGCTCGCCAGCCGCCGGGCGACGATGCTGGCGACCAGGTCGTGGGTGCGGCCGCTGGCGAAGCGGCGGGCCGCGCCGCTGGCCACCGTCTGCAGCGAGGGCTTGCTCGCCTGCTGCGTCCCCAGCCGGGCCGCCACGATGCTCGCCAGCTGCCGGGCGATCGCGCTGGCCGACGCCCCCGCGCGCGGGCTGGCCACGCGCACCCCCGCGGCCCGCACGCTGGCGGCCCGGGCGCTCGCCGCACGCGCGCTCGCGGCACGGGCGCTGGCCGCCCGGCCACTCGCCGCCCGCGCCCCGGCGCGCGCGCTGGCCGCGGCCGGCGCGGCCGCCTGCGACGACGTCAGCCGGCGGGCCACCAGGCTGGCGATCTGCTCGATCTCGCTTCTCCGGTATGACATTGCGGCTCCTTTCGAGGGGGGAGGGACGAAGTCGCCGGACCGTTCAGGCGATCCTGATCCCGAGCTGGTCCAGCTTGGCCAGCGACACGCTTTCGGCGACGGCCGCCGGAACGTCGTGGATCGTGGCGCTCAGCTCCGGCCGCCGGCACCACACGTGCTCCAGCCCCAGCGCGTGCAGCGCCAGCGACAGGTCCATGATCTCGCTGGAGTTCGCGCAGCCGGCCATGTGGTTGAACTGGTGTCCGCCGCCCATCAGCACGATCCGTTTGCCGCCCAGGGCGTACTCGGTGAGGTTGTCGTCGAGCCGCAGGGTGGACTCCGCCTCGCGCGAGAGCGCGGCGACGTCGATCTCCTGCGAGCGCCCCACGTTGCCGATGTAGGCGCCGTCGCGCAGCAGGGGGAAGTCCGCCCCGGTCAGCACGCCCCGGGCCCCGGTCGCGGTGATCACCACGTCGGCGCGCGGCAGCGCCTCGGCCAGCGGCAGCACCTCGTAGCCGTCCATCACGGCCTTGAGGGCGCGGAACGCCGAGTTCTGGACCACGCAGACGCGCGCGTTGAGGCCCCGCGCGAAGCGCGCGACGCCGCTCCCCACGTTGCCGTAGCCGACCACGACCACGTTCTTCCCGCCGAGCTGCAGCCCGGTCGCCAGGATCAGCGCCGTGACCACGGACTGGCCCGTGCCGTGGGTGGATTCCAGCTCCAGCTTGATCGGCGCGGCCCCCACGGCGATCACCGGGAACGACAGCGCCCGGTGGCTCTCCCAGTAGTCCTCCACCACGTCGCAGGCGCCGCGCGAGTGCACGCTCGCGCAGAGCAGCGGCGGCGGGTCGGGCGTCTCGTGCCACAGGGTGAACAGGTCGGCGTTGTCCACCGCAAGGTGCGGCGCGAACGCCAGCACGTCGCGCAGCGCTTCGGCGCGCTCCTCCTCGCTGTCCACGCGGGCCACGTCGACGCCGGCGGCCTCCAGCTCTTCCGAGACCTGGGGCTCGACCGTCGCGGCCTTGGAGGGGATGAAGCGCACCCGCGCCCCGCCCGCGTGCAGGGTGAGCGCGAGGCAGGCCGCCTGCCGGGTGGCGTGAAAGACGACCGCGGCGCGAGCCCCCTCGAGGGGACGCGTCCCGGCGAACCGGTCGCGGATCGCGCGGAGCACGGGCATCTGCTCGAACGCCCGCGCGACCGCCGGCAGATCGCTGGTGGCGGCTGGCATCGGGGTCCGTACCCCTACGCCTGCGACTTCCAGAGGCGGCACATCGACACCAGGTGATCCGGCGTCTGCGCCTTCCCCTGCCGGGTCAGGACGGCCTCCGCCGGGCACCCGGAGAGCCACGGCTCCTGGGCGTTGTACATGGCCGCGGCGAAGAGGTCGAACTCGTTCTCGCCCTTGTTCAGCTCCAGGCCGTTCTCGCCCAGGCGGGCGTAGTTCCCCGGCAGGTCGAACATCACCGAGCACACGTAGGCGCGGCCGTCGGGGAAGATCGACAGCCGGTCCAGCGAGCAGCCGACGCAGCCCCTGTACCCCTCGTCGACGTAGCGGCCCAGCCGGGTGGGGGTGGCGTACGACGGCGGGTACCAGATCGAGGTGCGGTAGTTCTCCTTGATCGTCTCGAGGTACTCGTAGAAGTCGATCCACTCCTGCGCGGAGAGCGACCAGTCGGGGTTGCCGATCCCGCGCCCCTCTTCCGAGAAGAGGTGGAAGTTCAGCATCTGCACGCCCAGCTCGTCGGCCAGCTCCAGGATGAGCGCCGCCTCGTGGATGTTGATCTTCGAGATCGTGGTGATGAGGCGGACGGCGTACCCGGCCGCCACCGTCTCCCAGATGCAGCGGACGGTCTTCTCGTAGGTGTTGCTGCCGCGGATGCGGTTGTGCGTCTCGGCGGTCGCCCCGTCCAGGCTGAAGGAGATGTAGTGCAGCTTCTCGGGCGCGATGCGGTCGATGGTGCGTTCCAGCAGGCCGTTGGAGTTGATCATCACCTGCCGGTAGCCGGCGCCGATGGCGAAGTCGACCATCCGCGGCAGGTCGCGGTGGAGCGTGGGCTCGCCGCCCAGGAAGGTGATGTACTCGCCGCCGAGGCGGCGGCAGTACGTCATGATCTCCGCCGCCCTGTCGAAGGTGAGCGAGAGCCCCCGTTCGAGGCGGTCGCCCATGTAGCAATGCCCGCAACGGAGCTGGCATCGCTCGGTGATGTAGAGGTAGATGTTGTGGAACCGCTGGTAGTGGACTCGCGTGCGGTCTTTCTGCGGAGCGCGTTCGATGCTGATCAAGGCCCACCCCCATGAAAAGAGGACTCGATATGCGTAACAGTAAATACGCGCGCCTTCCAGCACAACATTTTTATTTGCGTGTTATGAATGTGTTGTTTCCGCCGGATCGGGAGCTCGACCGTGCACGCCGCGCCGACCTCGCGGATGTCATCCCGAGGGCGACCCCTCGGCGCCGCGGATACGCCAAGGGCCGCAGCGCCAGGGATACATGATCGACGGAGCGCTACGGCAGGGTGTCGCATCGACGTGTCATGGATCCTTCGGCCTGCAGGCTTTAGCGACGACGCAGGGAGGCGTGGCCGGCTTCAGGATGACACCACCGGCTCTCCACGGTCGATCGTGAGAACGGGAATTACGCGGTGAATGCAGATCAGCGGCCCGGATCCGCCGCGTCGCCCGGTACGCTCACTTTCCCGCCAGCTCGCGCGCGCAGTGCTCGTCGAAGTCGCGCAGCAGCGCGGCGCGTCTCGCGTCCGGAAGAAAGGCGACCTCGAAGCCGGTGCGCGCCACGCGCGCCAGCTCCTCGTCGCTGAAGTCGAACGTCTCGCGCAGCAGCCGGTACTCGGAAACGATGTTCGTGCCGAAGAAGGTGGGGTCGTCGGAAGAGAGCGTGAAGCGGACGCCGGCGTCGAACAGCCGGCGCACCGGGTGCCGCTCGATCCCCGCCACCACCCCCGTGCAGGCGTTGCTCGTCGGGCAGACCTCGAGCGGAATCCCCGTTTCGCGCAGGTGGCGGACCAGGTCGTCGTCCATGATGGCCAGCGTGCCGTGCCCGATCCGCTCCGCGCCCAGCACGTCGAGCGCCGCCCAGATGCTCTCCGGCCCGGCGGCCTCTCCCGCGTGGGCGACACGACGCAGGCCGCGCGACTTCGCGTCGCGGAACACCTCCGCGTAGGGGCCGGCGGGCGCGAGGTGCTCGGGCCCGCCCAGGCCCACGCCCACGACGCCAGCCTCGCCGGCGACCTCGGCCAGCTCCGCCAGCCAGCGGTGTCCCTTCTCGGGTCCGTACTGCCGGCACAGGTCCATGATGAGCGCGACCTCGAGCCCGCCGGCCTGGTCCAGCCCCGCCCGCACGGCCGTGGCGATCCCCGCGATGGTCAGCCCGTGCCCCAGGAAGTCTGGCGGGCTGAAGTGCAGCTCCGCGTAGCGCACGTGCTGCGCGGCCAGGCTCTCCGCCACGCCGTGCGCCATCCTCGTGAAATCGTCGTACTCCCTCACGAAGCGGCACATCCACCGCCAGGTGTCGAGGAAGTGCGGGAAGTCGCGGTAGGTCAGCCGCTCGGCCAGGCGCGAGGGATCGGGTGCCTCGTCCGCCCCGCCGTACTTGTGCACCAGCTCCAGCAGCACGTCGGGGGGGATGGCACCCTCGAGGTGCAGGTGCAGCTCGGTCTTGGGCAGGGTTTCCAGGTCGAGACGCTTCAAGGCAGGCTCCACGGATGACTCGGGGCCCCGGCGGTGAAAGGCCGCGGATCGGGGCGATAACAATCGCTTCTCGGCGGTTGAGTGTAGTCGCGCGCCGGGTGGACTGCAACGCGGGATCTTCGACACGATTTCCCGGGATGATGAGGCCGGAAGCCGCGAAGATGACCGGGCAGCGCGTCCGGCGGGATGAGCGGAGGAGGGCCAGGCGAGGTTTCGCCGTGGCGTCGACGGGGCCTTGGCCGGCGGAATCGGGGCCACGGCCCGGGGACCGCGGCCGCGGCGATTTTCTCCCGGCCCGGACCATGCAGGGGCGCGGGCGGTTGAAGTCAGTTCGCCCGGGAGTGAAAGCCATGGGAGACGGGATGATCCAGACGGAGGAGATCCGCTTGAAACGCGGGGTTTTTGATCGGGCGCGCCCGCTTGCGGCGGCCGTGGTGCTCGCGCTCGTCGCCGCCGCGTGCGGCGGCGGGGACGCGGGCGGTGGGGACGAGAAGGGAAAGACCGGGCTCGCCGGAGATTCCGGCCAGGCCGCGGGGAAGGCGGGCGGAGACTCCGCCGGCGCCACGCAGGGGCCGCCGCCCAAGTTCGCCCTGGGCAACAGCGCGGCCGAGGCGCAGCAGTGCATGCAGCGGCGCCAGGCGCGGCTCGACTCGGCCGCCAACGCGCTCCGGGCCGATTCCGCGGCCCGGCGCCCGGGCGCGGGGAAGAACCCGATCTTCGCCAAGGACGAGGGCTGGTACCCCAGGATGCCGGCGTTCCGCGACGGCGCCATCCTGCCGTGCAACCGGGTGATCGTGTACTACGGCAACCCGGCCTCCAAGCGCATGGGCGCGCTGGGCGAGTTCCCGCGCGACGAGATGCTGGCCCGCCTGGGGCGCCAGGCCGACCAGTGGAAGCAGGCCGACCCCGGCACGCCGGTGGTCCCCGGGCTGCACCTGATCGCGGTGGTGGCGCAGGGCGCCCCCGGGCCGTCGGGGAAGTACCGCGCGCAGATCCGCGACGCGGTGGTCGACTCCATCTACCAGATGGCGCGGTCGATCAACGGCGTGCTCTTCATCGACGTGCAGGTGGGCACCGACGACATCCGCACCATCATGCCGCGCTTCGAGGAGTTCCTGAAGCGGCCGGACGTGCACTTCGCGGTGGACCCCGAGTTCTACATGCGCGGCGGCGTGGTGCCGGGCCGGCGCATCGGGACGATGTACGCGGCCGACATCAACTGGGTGATGGACCAGCTCACGCGCATCGTGCGCGAGAACAACCTGCCGCCCAAGATGCTGATCATCCACCGGTTCACCCGCAACATGGTGCCCGACGTGGAGAAGGTGGTGCTCCGCCCCGAAGTGCAGTTCGTGATGCACATGGACGGCTGGGGCGCGCCGTGGCTGAAGTACGACTCGTACCGCGACTACATCGTGGCGCACCCGTCGCAGTTCACGGGGTGGAAGAACTTCTACCACAACGACACCAAGAAGGGCGACCCGCTCACCACGCCGCGGGACCTGCTCCAGCTCTGGCCCGAACCGCTGTACGTCCAGTACCAGTAACGACTTCGGCGCTCGTTCCGGATGGATGAAGAAGGGGCTCCCCGTTCGATCGGGGAGCCCTTCCGCTTTCCAGGCTGTTGCTGTTGCAGTTCCCCCCTTCTCCTTCAGTTCGGGAGAAGGGGCCGGGGGATGAGGGTCAGTGCCTCCGCTCCAGCACGTAGCGCGCGAGCCCCTCCAGCGCCTCGCTCTCGATGCCGCCGGTGCGCAGCGCGGCCACGGCGGCCGCCACGTACCCCTCCGCCCGCGCCCGCGCCCCGGCGAGCCCGAAGAGCGCGGGATACGTGGTCTTCCGCGCCGTCTGGTCCTTGCCGGCGGTCTTGCCGAGCTGCGCCGCGTCGCCGGTCACGTCCAGCACGTCGTCCACGATCTGGAAGGCGAGCCCCAGGTCCTCGCCGTAGATGGAGAGCGCGGCGAGCGCCGCCCCGTCCGCGCCCGCGGCGATCCCGCCCACGCGCAGGGCGGCGGCCAGCAGCGCCCCCGTCTTGCGGCGGTGGACCCCCTCCAGCGCGTCGGCGTCCAGCGCGCGGCCCTCGCCGACCAGGTCCATGTGCTGGCCGCCCACCATCCCCTCCGCGCCGCCGGCGCGGCAGAGCTCCGCCAGCAGCGCGCGCCGCGTCTCCCCATCCGCCCCCAGCGCGCGGGCCGAGGCGTCCAGCACCCGCACCGCGGAGGGGATCAGCGCGGCCCCGGCCAGCATCGCTTGGGGAATGCCGAACACGGTGTGCACGGTGGGGCGGCCGCGGCGCAGGGGGTCGTCGTCCATGCTGGGAAGGTCGTCGTGCACCAGCGAGTAGGTGTGCACGATCTCCACCGCCGCCGCCAGCCGGTACACGCCGTCGGGCGCGTCGCCGCCGTGCACCGCGCGCCAGGCGCTCACGCACAGGATCGGGCGGATGCGCTTCCCCGGCGTGGCCAGCGCGTAGCGCATCGGCTCGCGGAGCGAGCCGGGGACGCCGTCGGCGATCGCGTCGGCGACGGCGGCGAGGGCGGCGTTCACCCGCTCGCGCTCGCGGGCGAGGAACGCCTCCAGCTCCGTCTCGGCGGACAATGCCAGCGCGCTCACGGCGTCTCGGGAAAGTCGTCCATGCGGAAGGCGCCGCCCGACTCCTCGAAGAGCTGGCGCACGCGCTGGTCGGCGCCGGCCAGCACGGTCTCGGCGAAGCGGAGGAGGCGGACGCCCTCCTCGAAGAGCTGGAGCGAGTCGTCCAGCTCCATCCCGTCACCCTCCAGCGCGTCGGCGATCTCGTTCAGCCGGGCGAGCGCGGCCTCGAAGGTCCACTCGGGCTCGGCGTGCGTGTCGTTGGTCATCGTTCCGTCGTCTGGTCGTCCACGCGGCAGGGCACCGAGCCGTCCGCCACGCGCAGGTCGAACGCGGCGCCGGGGACGAAGTCGCCCACGCGCCGCAGCACGCGCCCGCCGTCGCCGAGCGGCACCGCGTAGCCGCGCGCCAGCACGTTCAGCGGCGACAGCGCCTGCAGCCGCGCGGCGCGCGCGGCCAGCCCCTCGCGGCGGGCGCGCAGCCCGCGCTCGGCGGCGGCCTTCAGGTCGAGGCGCGCGTTGAACACCGCCTCGCGCCCGTCGGCGATGCGTTCGCGCGTGCAGCTGGTCAGCCGCTGGCGCAGGTCGTCGAGCGCGCGGCGCACGGCGCCCTGGTCGGGGACGGCGGCCTCGGCGGCGGCGCTGGGGGTGGGCGCGCGCAGGTCGGCCACCAGGTCGGCGATGGTGAAGTCGGTCTCGTGCCCCACGGCCGAGATCACCGGCACGGGCGACTCGGCGATGGCGCGGGCGACCACCTCCTCGTTGAACGCCCACAGGTCTTCGATCGACCCGCCGCCGCGCCCCACGATCAGCACGTCGGCGCAGGCGGCGCGGCCCATCAGGCGGATGGCGCGCGCGATCTCTTCCGGCGCCCCCTCGCCCTGCACCCGCGCCGAGGCGAGCACGATCCGCGTCCACGGCGCGCGGCGACGGACGACGGAGATGATGTCGCGCAGCGCCGCCCCGGCGGACGAGGTGACCACGCCCACGCACGCCGGGTGCGCGGGGAGCGGGCGCTTGCGATCCACCGCGGTGAGCCCCTCCTGCTCCAGCTTCACGCGCAGCCGGTCGTAGGCGAGCTTGTACAGCCCCTCGCCCTTGGCCTCCAGCTCGAAGCAGCCGAGCTGAAACTCGCCGCGCTGCTCGTACAGCGTGAGCCGCCCCAGCGCGCGCACCTGCATCCCCTCCTCGG
>DASQLJ010000363.1:0-2411 GCA_035630095.1 Longimicrobium sp. | reverse complement strand
CGCTACGGCTCCACGATCTCTCCGGGCTGGCCGGCGCGGCTCGCGAGGTGGAGGCGAGGCGCCGCGCCACCGGGGAGGCGACGCTGCCGTTCGACCTCTCGGCGGGGCCGCTCTTCCGGGCGGTGCTGCTGCGGCTGGGCGCCGAGGATCACGTGCTGCTGCTCTCGATGCATCACATCGTCAGCGACGGGTGGAGCATGGGGGTGCTCGACCGCGAGCTGTCGGCGCTGTACGCGGCGTACCGCGAGGGGCGCGAGTCGCCGCTGCCGGAGCTGGCGGTGCAGTACGCCGACTACGCGGTGTGGCAGCGCGAGCAGCTGGCGGGCGAGGTGCTGGACCGGCAGCTCTCGTACTGGCGGGAGCGGCTGGCGGGCGCGCCGGAGATGCTGGAGCTGCCCACCGACCATCCCCGCCCGCCGGTGCAGACGTACCGGGGGGCGTACGAGCGGATCGAGCTCCCCGGCGAGCTGGTGGAGCGCCTCCGGACGCTGGCGCGGAGCGAGGGGGCGACGCTGTACATGGTGCTGCTGGGTGCCTTCCAGGTGCTGCTGGGCAAGTACAGCGGGAGCGAGGACATCGTCGTGGGCAGCGCGATCGCGGGGCGGACGAGGAAGGAAATCGAGGAGCTGATCGGCTTCTTCGTCAACACGCTGGTGCTGCGCACCGACCTCGGTGGAGACCCGGGCTTCCGCGAGGTGCTGCGGCGGGTCCGCTACGTCACGCTGGGCGCGTACGAGCACCAGGAGGTCCCCTTCGAGAAGCTGGTTGCCGAGCTGCAGCCGGAGCGCAGCTTGAGCCACTCGCCGCTCTTCCAGGTGATGTTCTCGCTGGAGAACGCGGAGGGCGAGGGAGACGCTCTCCAGGGGCTGAACGTGGGCGGAGTGGGAGCGGATCTCGCGAGCACCAAGTTCGATCTTTCCCTGGGTTTGACGGCGACCCCGCGCGGACTGTGGGGAGGGCTGACGTACCGCACGGACCTGTTCCAGCCGGGCACCATCCGGCGCATGGTGCGGCACCTCGAGCGGGTGCTGGAGCAGGTCGGCGCCGACGCGGACGTGCGGTTCTCGCGGCTGGACCTGCCCGGGCCGGCGGAGCGCTCGATGGTGCTGGAGGAGTGGAACCGTACGGAGCGGCCGTACCCGCGGGGCGTGTGCGTCCACGAGCTGTTCGAGGCGCGGGTGCGGGAGCGGCCCGGTGCCGCGGCGCTGGTCTGGGGCGAGGCGTCGCTGACCTACCGGGAGCTGGACGCGCGCGCCAACCAGCTGGCGAATCACCTCGTCCGGCTGGGCGTGGGCCCCGATGCTCGCGTGGGCGTGCTGCTGGAGCGGAGCGTGGAGCTGATCGTCTCGCTCCTGGCCGTGCTGAAGGCGGGCGGCGCTTACGTGCCGCTGGACCCGGGCTATCCGCCCGAGCGGCTGCGCCTGATGCTCGCCGACAGCAGCGTTCGGGTGCTGCTCGGTCGCGGCGACCTGGCGGGGGTGGTGGAGGCCGGCGGGCTGGCCGTCGTCCACCTCGACCATGCCGCCGACGCGCTCGCGTCGGAATCGGTCGAGGCGCCTCGCGGCGGCGCGACGGCGGAGAACCTGGCGTACATCGTCTACACCAGCGGGAGCACGGGGAAGCCCAAGGGCGTGATGGTGGCGCACCGGCACGTGGTCCAGCTCGTCGTCGAGACCGACTACGTCCAGATCCACCCCGGAGACCGCGTGGCGCAGGCGTCGAACGCGAGCTTCGACGCGCTGACGTTCGAGGCCTGGGGCGCGTTCCTGAACGGGGCCACCCTGGTGGGGATCCCGCGCGACGTGCTCCTCTCGCCCCCCGCGCTTCGCGAGATGCTGCGCGAGGAGCGGATCACCACGCTCTACCAGACGACGGCGCTGCTGAACCAGCTCTCGCGCGAGCAGCCGGACGTCTTCTCCACCGTGCGCGAGGTGCTCTTCGGCGGGCAGGCGGCCGACGCCGACAGCGTGCGGCGGCTGCTGAAGGCGGGCGGCCCCGAGCGCCTGCTGCACATGTACGGGCCCACGGAGACGACCGCCTGGTGCTCGTGGGAACAGGTCGAGCAGGTGGCGGAGGACGCGCTCACGGTCTCCGTCGGGCGGGCCACGGGGAACCAGCGGATCTACCTCCTCGATGCCACGCTGAACCCGGTGCCGGTGGGAGTGCCCGGAGAGGCGTACGTGGGAGGCGATGGGGTGGTGCGCGGCTACCTGGAGCGGCCGGGGCTGACGGCGGAGCGCTTCGTCCCCGACCCGTTCGCCGCGGAGCCGGGCGCGCGGATGTATCGGACGGGCGACCGGCTGCGGTGGAAGGCGGACGGGCGGCTGGAGTTCGTCGGGCGGGTGGACGAGCAGGTGAAGATCCGCGGCTTCCGCATCGAGCCGGGGGAGATCGAGGCGACGCTGACCGCC
>DASQLJ010000362.1:0-2051 GCA_035630095.1 Longimicrobium sp. | reverse complement strand
TCTTCCGCGGGATGCTGGGAGACGTGGAGGAGCCGACGGCGCCGTACGGGCTGCTGGACGTGTGGGGGGAGGGACGTGGGATCGGGGAGGCGCGGCTCCCGGTGGCGGCCGACCTTGGCGCGCGGCTGCGCCGCCGGGCGCGGGCGCTGGGGGTGAGCGCGGCGAGCCTGTTCCACCTGGCGTGGGCGCAGGTGCTGGCGCGGCTGAGCGACCGGGCAGACGTGGTCTTCGGGACGCTGCTCTTCGGCCGCATGCAGGGCGGGGAGGGGGTGGACCGGGTGATGGGCCCCTTCATCAACACGCTCCCGGTGCGGATCGGGGTAGGGGAGGAGGCGGTCGAGGCGGCGGTGCGGCGCACGCACGCGCTGCTTGCGGAGCTGCTGCGGCACGAGCACGCCTCCCTGGCGCTGGCGCAGCGCTGCAGCGGCGTGGCGGCACCCGCGCCGCTGTTCACCTCGCTGCTGAACTATCGCTACAGCGGCGTGACGAGGCAGCAGGCGGGGCAGCCGGGGGAAAGGAGGAGCATTCGCGCGGAGGAGCTGACGAACTACCCCGTGGTGCTCTCGGTGGACGACCTGGGGGAGGAGTTCTCGCTGGCGGCGCACGTGGCGGCCCCGGCGGAGGCGGAGCGGGTGTGCCGGATGATGCACATGGCACTGGAGCGGCTGGTCGAGGCGCTGGAGCTCTCTCCCGGGCGGGCGGCGGGGAGCATCGACGTGCTGCCGGAGGCGGAGCGCCGGCAGGTCGTGGAGGAGTGGAACCGCACCAGACGGGCGTACCCGCACGGGGTCTGCATCCACGAGCTCTTCGAGACGCAGGTGCGGCGGAGGCCCGACGCGGCGGCGCTGGTGTGGGACGAGGTGGAGCTGACGTACGCGCAGCTGGACGCGCGGGCGAACCGGCTCGCCCACCACCTGCGCGGGCTGGGCGTGGGGCCGGAGACCCGCGTGGGCGTGCTGCTGGAGCGCGGCGTCGACCTGATCGTCTCTCTCCTGGCGACCCTCAAGGCGGGCGGCTGCTACGTGCCGCTCGACCCGGGCTACCCGGCCGAGCGCCTGCGCATGATGCTGGACGACAGCGGCGTCCGCGTGCTCGTCGCCCGCGGCGGCCTCGCCTTCGCGGCGGAGTCGGGCGGCCTGGCGATCGTCCATCTCGACGAGGCGGCCACGGCGCTGGCGGCGGAGCCGGTGGAGTCGCCGCGCAGCGGGGCCACGGCGGAGAACCTGGCATACATCGTCTACACCAGCGGGAGCACGGGGCGGCCCAAGGGCGTGATGGTCGCCCACCGCCACGTCGTGCAGCTCGCCGTGGAGACCGACTACGTCCGCTTCGCGCCGGGCGACCGCGTGGCGCAGGCTTCCAACGCCAGCTTCGACGCGCTGACCTTCGAGGCCTGGGGCGCGCTGATGAACGGCGCCACCCTGGTGGGGATCCCGCGCGACGTGCTCCTCTCGCCCCCCGCGCTTCGCGAGATGCTGCGCGAGGAGCGGATCACCACGCTCTACCAGACGACGGCGCTGCTGAACCAGCTCTCGCGCGAGCAGCCAGACGTCTTCTCCACCCTGCGCGAGGTGCTCTTCGGCGGGCAGGCTGCCGACGCCGCCAGCGTGCGGCGCCTGCTGAAGGCCGGCAAGCCGCAGCGCCTGCTGCACATGTACGGGCCGACCGAGACGACGGCGTGGTGCTCGTACGAGGACGTGGAGCACGTAGCCGAGGACGCGCTGACCGTGTCCGTAGGGCGCGCGACGGGGAACCAGCGCATCTACCTGCTGGACTCCGCGCTGAACCCGGCGCCGGTGGGCGTGCCGGGCGAGGCGTACGTGGGCGGCGACGGCGTGGTGCGCGGCTACCTGGAGCGGCCCGGGCTGACGGCGGAGCGCTTCGTCCCCGATCCGTTCGCCGCCGAGCCAGGCGCGCGGATGTATCGGACGGGCGACCGGCTGCGGTGGAAGGCGGACGGGCGGCTGGAGTTCGTCGGGCGGGTGGACGAGCAGGTGAAGATCCGCGGCTTCCGCATCGAGCCGGGGGAGATCGAGGCGACGCTGACCGCC